>CADCRB010000065.1 GCA_902803745.1 uncultured Lachnospiraceae bacterium | reverse complement strand
TATATCAGGACTAAGACCACCAAGTTTCTTTCCCGGCTTCTCAGGTTTCAGAAAAATCTTTTCCGGAAGATCCAGGCTTTTTATCAACTCAAAATCCCAATCATTGGTTTTGGCATTTACCAAACCTGTGGTTGTTGCGTTTGTATACTCCTGGTTTTTAACACCTGTAAGCCTGTACTCGAAATAATCTGGCATCATAAGCATAGTTTCTGCTCTTTCAAGAACATCCGGCTCACTGTCCTTCAATGCGCTCAGCTGGAAGATCGTATTAAAGCTCTGCTTTTGCGTCCCGCATCTTGCGTAGAGCTCCGGCTCTGATATGATCCTATAGACCTTTTCAGGATATCCGTCGGTCCTGTGATCACGGTATCCGTAAGTGTTTCCTGCGATTCTTCCATCCCTATCAAGCAGGACGTAATCCACCCCCCAGGTATCGATACCCATACATACAGGCTTCTTGCCCAGCTCACCGCATTTTTTCAGCCCATTCACAATCTCTCTGAAGAGATGTTCTGTATCCCATAGCAGATGTGATCCGCTGCGTATCATTCCGTTTTCAAATCTGTATACTTCCTCTAAAGTAAGCTTACCGGCCTCCACCTTTCCCAGGATATGCCTTCCGCTTGACGCTCCTATATCCACAGCAAGATAATACTCTCCCATTCCTACACCCCCGATAATGATACTTCTCTTCTTCGTTTCTCTGATGCTATTTAATGTTCTACTCCTCAATCTCCGTTATAGCGTGTGTTTCCTTTTCATACAAAAATCTTTCCGGTAGCTCAACCTTGAATGCTTTTGCAAGTTCTCTGAATTCGTCAGGCTCTATGGTTTGTCTCTTTCCGTTTGACATGGACAGTACCTTAACGAGTATCTCAGCCGACTTCTCAATAGTATGCATTAGGCCGAAAGTTGTATGGGCTCCCTCTCCCGCACAGAATATACCGTGATGAGCCCATATTGCAGCATCATATTTCTCCATCAGGGCGCTTGTCGCGATCGCTATTTCCTCTCCACCGGGTACCATCCAGCCTACCACTCCCACTCCGTCAGGAAACACCACAGGGCATTCAGTTGCCATTTCCCACAATTCTCTGGTAAACACTTCATCCTCAAGAGGAAGAACGAATGTCAGAGCGATGATGTTGGCAGGATGAGCATGATAAATGACCCTGTATTTTCCGTTTGTGGTCCGTTTCTTTACTGCGTGATTCATCAAATGTGAAGGAAGTTCGCTCGTAGGCCTTCCTCCCTCCACGAGTCCCCACTCAAGTCTGTAGTTCTCACCTTTTTCATCCAGCCCGATGATCGCAAGAGTAGCCTCAGGATCATCTTTTATGTCACGGAAAAACTTTCCGCTGCCGGTCACAAGGAAATGTTCTCCTCCCAGATCAGGCACCTTAGCCCCAATAGGAATCCATTCCCCATCCTGCCTTAGTCTTTGATCTATGATCCCTATCTCTTCAGGCCGTATGCGGTATGAAAGATTTCCACCGTTTCTCTCATGCCATCCCATCCTGAAGCCATCATCTGCCATCCGGATGAATCCCTGTACAAATGTCATATCCAATATCTTCATAAATACACCTCTCCTGAAGTATCTGCGGGATCTGACTTTCACATATCTCCCGTATTGTTCAACAGCCGTCCGGGAGTATTCCCAGACGGCTGTTCTGTCCGTTTAGATTCTATGATAATGGATCAATATACCGTCTTCCACTCATCAATATTTGAAGGATCAAACTTGAAAGGAGGTCCGAGGATGATCTGGGTTGAGCCGTCAATCTCCTCTATAGTATAATCTCCAAGCTCACCTGCGGTAAACTTATCGCCAGCTGCTCCTGTAATGGTTCCATCCACAAGTGCAATAGATGTATATCCTGCAAGTCTTCCAAGATCGATAGGATTCCACAGATACATATAAGGGCAAGAATGTGCATCATCATCTCCAATATACTCAGCCATCTCTGAAGGAAGTCCGAGACCTGTAAGCTTTACAGAAGACTTCTGATCCTGCAGAACCTTTGCAGCGGCTGCAATACCAACTGTAGTAGGAGCGCAGATGACTTTAAGGTCAGGATAGTTCTGAAGTAAAGCCTGTGTCTGGTCTGTACTCTTCTGAGGCTCGTCATCACCGTATGCGACTTCCACAAGGTTAAGCTTAGCATACTTGCTGTCGCTCTCCATGAGCTTCTTCATAGCATCGATCCAGGCATTCTGGTTTGTTGCCTGTGACGTAGCCGAAAGGATCGCCCAGTCGCCTTCGCCGCCTGTAAGGTCATAGACTGCCTCCATAAGAGTCTCTCCTATCTGTGATACACCTGCCTGATTGCAGTATACTGTACGTGTATCAGGAGCCACATCTGAGTCAAGGGTAAGGACCTTTATCCCGGCATTGGATGCTTCTGTAAGAACTGCAGTAAGCGCATTAGCGTCATTACCATCTACTGCTATGGAGCTTACTCCCTGAGAAATAAGCGACTGAATAACGGAAATCTGTGCATCGGGTGTAGCTGCTTCAGGATTCTGGATCACTACAGTACCTCCCTGAGCCTCGATCGCCTCCTGAAATCCGGAAGCCATCCGCTCCATAAAGGGATTTCCGGCTGACTTGGTAACAAGTGCATATGTTGTTCCGCCTGCGTTTGCTGCAGGTGCTGCCGTATCTGCAGCAGCTGAATCATCAGCTGCAGGTGCTGCTTCCTGAGCTCCGGAATCAGCTGCAGGTGCTGCCGTATCTGCTGCGCTGGATCCGCATCCTGCAAGAAGCGTCGCAGCCAAAGCAGTCGAGAGTAATAAGCTGATAAGTTTCTTTTTCATTAAGTTTATCCTCCTTTTTCTTTTTCCTTTACGTTGAAATTTAGCGCCAAGCGATTTCCCTGATCGTATATTAGCAAAGTAGAAAAATCCGTACTATCGTAAATTTTTATTTTTTTCAGTAATATTTTTGTCAGGTCTGCGCTTTCTTCTTTTTTGCCGTCAGAGCCCCGCTCAAAGCCGGTACCAGTACAGATACTATCAGCATAAGGCCTATTATTACCAGTATTACCTGTGTATTGATATTTCTCTGTCCCAATGCGATCCTGAGGCACACTATAATGAATGCCGCAATAAATGCTCCTATAAGATTTCCTTTTCCTCCTGTGGTAGCTATTCCGCCAAAAACACACATTGCTATGACTTCCATCTCAAAGCCCTGGCCTGTGGTGGTGTTAGATCCGAAGGTCGCGGTCAAAAGGAATAGCGCACATAATCCTGAAAGGAATCCAAGGAGCGAATAGCAGATAAACCTTATCCTCTGCACTTTGATCCCCGCATAGTATGCCGCTGTCTTATTTGATCCAATCGCATACAGCTTTCTTCCGAAAGTAGTCTTTGCCAGTACAGTTATCATTATCGCACCTGCAATTATCACGCAGAAAAAAGATATAGGAAACGGTCCGATCTTTTTTGCAAGGAGCATGAGTCCCTTAGTATCTGTCATCGATGCTGTTCCGCCTCCGTTACCCCAGGTCTCAAAAAGCACCTCTGCAATTCCGCGGAAAATGATCTGCGTTCCGAGAGTTACTATCATAGTGGGAAGCTCTGTAAACTTTGTTGCAATAAATCCATTCAGCATCCCTCCCAGCAGTCCTGCCGCAAGACAAATAACAACTGCCAGTCCAAAGGGAGCACCTGCATTGGATGAGAGGACCGTTACAGTTCCCGCAAGACATACAAGGGCTCCAACGGAAATATCAATATCTCCCAGCACGAGGATATATCCCATTCCGAACATCATAAATATCTCAGCAAGATACCTAGGCATCTCACGAAGCACATTATTAACATTATAATTAGGAGAAATTGCAACTCCGAGTATGTTTACTGCTACGAGAATCAGTATAAGTGCCCCCTCCCAGGACAGAAGCTTTGATTTAATACTGGTCTCGGGTACAGCTGATATTTCTCTTCCTGATCTGCCTGCCATTACATCTCCCTCCTCAAAAGATTCTGCCTCTCCATCGTCCGCTGTGTTACTACATTAAGGATAACGACCGCAAGAATTATCACTCCCTTGATAAGGTTCTGCCAGAAATTAGGTATATTGACCATGGGCAGCGCCTTCGAGATTATCCCTATGATGAGAGCCCCAAGAAATGTACCTGCTACACTTCCCCTTCCTCCGCTCATCGATACACCTCCTATCACACAGGCGGCGATGACATCCATTTCCTTTCCATACTGCATGTTAGGCTGTGCCGATGCATATATGGAAACGGACAGGACCCCTGCCAAGCCGGCAAGAAATCCCATTATCGTATATACCCCGGTAAGGGTTCGATCCACATTTATACCTGAGACCTGAGCAGCCTCAGTATTACTCCCAACCGCATATATCCTGCGGCCGAAGCGTGTCCACTTCATTACCACAAAGAATATGATATAGGCTATTATCAGGATAATATACGGTCCTGGTGCGCCGTCCTTTCCGAAATCAGAAAAACCGGCCACGTCCATTCCGGATGCCCAATTATTATTAGAAATAACATAGGCCATTCCCCTCCAGATATACATAAATCCCATAGTACATATGATTGGGGCTACGTGACCCTTTGCGATTATAATGCCGTTCAGAAAACCGCACACGATACCTATGACCGCCCCGATCACAAAAAGAAGGAAGGTATTGTGCAGAATATTATATTTCTGTAACAGACCTATGCTCATCCCCGCAAAAGCAAGCGTGGAAGTAATCGAAATGTCTATTCCCGCTGTCAGCATAACGCAGAGCATCCCCAGCGCCATAAGGAAGGTGAGTGTATTGTTCAGAAATATCTGTCTTATATTTGTAAACGAAAGAAATGACGGATTTATGATCCCCACGACTATAAGAAGAATAATGAGCACGATAACCAGGCTCGCTTCTCTCGATTCCGACAGAAACTGTCCTACAGATTTCTTTTTCATTATGCTGCTCCTCCCTTCCCGCTGCTGCCTTTCTCCATGGAAAGTTCAAGTATCCTTTCCTGAGTGACCTCTGATCTCTTAAGGCATCCGGATACACGTCCGTTGCACATCACGAAGATCCTGTCGGCCATACCTATTATCTCCGGCATCTCCGACGAGATCATGATTATCCCATAACCCTTCTTCGCGAGTTGTCCCATTATCTCGTATATTTCCTTCTTTGCTCCGACATCAATACCCTTTGTGGGCTCATCCATGATGACCACCTTCATATTGGATTGGGCAAGTGCTTTTGCCACCACTACCTTCTGCTGATTTCCTCCAGACAGTGAACTCGCAGGCTGAAAAATAGTCACAGCTTTGGTGTCTACCTCTTCAAGTCTCTCTTTTGCAAGCTCCCTCTCCTTCTTTTCATCATTAAATCCTTTTTTTGCAAGCTCACCCTGTATCGGAAGAGTAACATTTCTGCCAAGCCCCCAGGAAAGTATAAGCCCCTGCTTCTGCCGATCCTCAGGAAGAAGTATGATACCTGCCTTCATAGCATCAAGCGGCTCTCTGATGCTCAATTCTTTTCCTTCAAGATATACCCTTCCCGAATCGGGTTTGGTGATACCGCACACGCTTTCAATCGTCTCCGTTCTGCCGGCTCCCACAAGCCCGGTAAGGCCTACTATTTCACCTGCTTTAACATCAAAGGACACATCCTTGAAATAGCCGGTTCTTGTCATTCCCTCTACCCTGAAGATCTCATCTCCGAGAGTAATATCCTCCTTAGGATACATATCCGTGATCTCACGGCCTACCATGGCCTTGATAAGATCAGCATTTGATATACCGTCCACATCATATGTCCCTATATACTGCGAATCTCTGAACACAGTCACCCTTGAAGCCAGTCGATACATATCCTCAAACCTGTGGGAAATAAAAATGACCGATCTTCCTTCATCACGAAGTCTCTCCACTATCTCATACAGCTTTTCGGATTCATTGGCTGTAAGTGCTGCCGTCGGCTCATCCAGAATAATGATCTTTGCATTTGTGGATAGTGCCTTTGCGATTTCCACCATCTGCTGCTGCGCTATTGTAAGCGCCCCTACTTCATCAGTAGGTTTGAAATCCGCATCGAGACTGTCGAGAAGCTTTTGCGCTTCTGCATTCATGCTCCTCCACTGGATTATCCCGCTTTTTACATTCTCATGGCCCATGAAAATATTCTCGGTTACCGACAGTGTAGGGTATGAGGTGGGATGCTGGTAAACAGCCGCTATCCCCGCTTCCTGTGCATCACGTGGTCCTTTGAAATGCACTTCTTTTCCCTCGAGAAACATTTGCCCCTCTTCCGCTGCATGTACTCCTGTTATAACCTTAATAAATGTAGATTTCCCGGCGCCATTTTCACCCATCAGGGCATGTATCTCTCCCCGTCTCAGTTGAAAATGAACTTTGTTCAACGCCTTCACTCCGGGAAAAATCTTGGTAATACCCTTGAGTTCCAGGATCAGATCTTCTGCCACTTCAACTCTCCTTTCTTCTCCTCAATAAACGCCAGTTTACTGACTTTCTCCGTCCACGTCCTAAGGAATCCACCGCAAGCGGTACCCCCTTAGGACAAAGGCTGCCAGTACCGTTACCCACTCACGCTCTGCGTTAGCGGACAGTACCAGGCTCTTCAATCAGCGTCATATACACTCATCCCTTATGACCGCATCTTAAGTTTATCATCCGGGGCACGATTAAAAAATCGTAACATATTTTGATTTATAGTAATTTATTTTTTTGGGTTATGTCAGATTTCAGTCCGTGGGATACGGTTCTCTACCTCCGTACCTTCGTTTGGAACTGATCTGTAAGACAGACCGTAGGCCTCACCAAAGAGAATGTTCAGTCTTCTGTGTGTATTGGATACTGCAATGTTAGTCCCTGCCGAATTTCTATTATCTCCGGAAAGAACTTCCTTCAGCATCTCCTCATCCATTCCTATGCCATCATCAGAGATCAGAATGACTACGTCATCCCCTTCTTCCCACCCTGTGACCACGATTGTTCCTTCCTGCGACTCCTTTTCGAGTATTCCATGCAGTATGGAATTCTCTACTATTGGCTGAAGTGTAAGCTTAGGCAGACGGACGCCAAGCAGTTCATCAGGTATATCTATAGTAAGCGCTATTCTCTCCTCAAAACGCATATTCTGAAGTTCTACATATAGTTTAATATGCTCTATCTCGGATCTAAGATCTGTGACAGGATCTTTTCGGCTTAGGGTCAGCTTGTAGAAACTTGATAATGCCTGTATTGCTCTGGTCACTTCCTCCTGCTCACCTGATTGTGAGAGCCAGTTTATCATATCCATGGTATTATACAGAAAGTGCGGATTGATCTGGGCCTGAAGTGCGGCAATCTCTGACAGCCTCAACTCCTCAGCTGTTTCTTTCTGCTGCTTTACGAGCAGATTCTGTCTGGTCGCCATATAGTTATATGAATCCGTCAGTTCTCCGATCTCATCGTGATATACAGGATCAGGCAGTCCAACCGGAGGATGAGATCTCGCATCACGCATTCTGTCAATTATCACAAAGAGACGTCTGTTTATTGATCTTGACATGGCAAGAGCTATCAGGAACGCTACGATCAGAGTAAACAAATATATGACAGCAAAATTCCTGATGAGCATCATTCCTTTATGCATCACTACATATGCGGGCATCACGCTCACCATATACCAGTCGGTGTCACCGAGAAGAAAGCTAGCTGCATAGACCTCCTGATCAAGCACATTTCTCGTAGTAAAACCTTCAC
>CADCRB010000064.1 GCA_902803745.1 uncultured Lachnospiraceae bacterium | reverse complement strand
ATCAGCTATGGTGAGTTTGGTCTTGTAGCAACCGAACCTTGCTGGATTAAGTCAAATCAGATAGAGGCAGCCCGTGTAGCTATGACAAGATACATCAAGCGTGGCGGTCAGGTATGGATAAAGATTTTTCCTGACAAGCCGGTTACGGCAAAGCCTGCCGAGACCAGAATGGGATCCGGAAAGGGCGCACTGGAGTATTGGGTTGCCGTTGTAAAACCCGGAAGAGTAATGTTTGAGATAGCAGGCGTATCTGAGGATATCGCAAGAGAAGCATTAAGACTGGCTTCACATAAGCTTCCCTGCAAGTGCAAGATCTATTCCAAGGCTGATCTTGCTGCAGAGGTGGCGGCGAAAGGCGGTGACAACTACTGAAATCAGATAAATATATGGAAGATCTCAGGGCAAAGTCAGGAACAGAGCTTAAGGGCGATCTCACCGCAGCAAAGAAAGAGCTTTTTAACCTTCGTTTTCAGAATGCGACGAACCAGCTTGATAACACGTCCCGCATCAAGGAGGTAAGAAAGAATATAGCACGTATTCAGACGGTCATCACCGAGAAATCGGCAGAAGCCTGATCGGAAAGGAGATAAACGTGGAAGAGAGAAATCTGAGCAACAACCGTACAGGAAAGGTCACAAGCAACAAGATGGACAAAACCATTACCGTGGCTGTGCAGGACAATGTACGTCATCCCCTTTACAAGAAGATCGTAAAACGTACTTATAAGCTTCATGCTCATGATGAGAACAATGAGGCGAATGTCGGAGATACAGTTAAAGTAATGGAAACGAGACCTCTGTCGAAAACCAAGAGATGGAGACTCGTAGAGATTATAGAGCGGGCAAAGTAAACCTGAAAGGAGCAAAAAATGGTACAGCAGGAATCAAGACTCAGAGTTGCCGATAATACCGGCGCAAAAGAGCTCCTTACCATCAGGGTTATGGGAGGCTCAACAAGGAGATATGCCAGTGTTGGTGATATAATCACGGCTACAGTTAAGGATGCGACACCCGGTGGAGTAGTAAAAAAAGGTGATGTTGTGAAAGCTGTAGTGGTACGCACTGTCAAATCCATACGCCGTAAAGACGGATCATATATCCGTTTTGATGAGAATGCGGCAGTCATAATTAAGGATGACAACACGCCAAGAGGAACACGTATATTCGGACCCGTAGCGAGAGAGCTTCGTGATAAACAGTTTATGAAGATCGTATCGCTTGCGCCCGAGGTCTTATAAGGAGGTCATCATGGCGACACTTAAGATAAAAAAAGGAGATACCGTTCAGGTCATAGCCGGCAGAAATAAAGGGAAGCAGGGAAAAGTACTCTCTGTAGACAGAAAGCACGGCAGACTCGTAGTTGAAGGGGTCAATATGCTTACAAAGCATGAAAAGCCCTCGGCTGGTAACCCTGGTGGGGGGATTACACACAAAGAAGGAACCATTGATATATCAAATGTGATGTATGTACATAATGGCAAGCCCACACGTGTAGGCTTCCAAATTAACGGTGACAAGAAGGTCCGCATCGCCAAGTCAACCGGCGAAGTCATAGACTGATAAGGAGGCCTGAAAATTGAGCAGATATAAAGAGATATACAGTAATGAAATAAAGGATGCCATGCAGAAGAAATTTGGATATAAGAATGTCATGGAGATTCCCAAACTCGAAAAGATTGTTGTAAACATGGGAGTTGGTGAAGCTAAAGACAATGCAAAGCTCCTTGATTCGGCAGTAACGGATCTTGAGAAGATCACCGGACAGCATGTTGTTACGACAAAGGCAAAGAAGGCGGTAGCTAACTTTAAAATAAGAGAAGGCATGAAGATCGGGTGCAAGGTGACACTTAGAGGCGATAAGATGTATGATTTTCTTGATCGGCTTGTGAATCTTGCCCTTCCCAGAGTCCGTGACTTCAGGGGGGTATCCGCTAATTCATTTGACGGCAGGGGTAACTATGCGCTCGGGATAAAAGAGCAGATTATATTCCCTGAGATTGAGTATGACAAGATTGATAAGATCAGGGGAATGGATGTGATAATAGTTACCACGGCAAAGACAGATGAAGAGGCAAGGGAGCTTTTAAGACTCTTTAATATGCCGTTTGAGAAACAGGAGGCAGTATAATATGGCAAAATTATCGATGAAAAGAAAGCAGCAAAGAAAGCCCAAGTTCTCAACAAGGGCATATACTCGCTGCAGGATATGCGGACGTCCTCATGCCGTTCTCAGGAAATACGGTATCTGCCGTATTTGCTTTAGAGAGTTGGCCTATAAGGGGCAGATACCCGGAATAAGAAAAGCTTCATGGTAATAAGAAAGGAGATCAAATAAATGCTTACGACTAATGATCCGATTGCAGATATGCTTACAAGAATACGTAATGCAAATACTGCAAAACATGATACAGTCGAGATCCCTGCATCAAAGATGAAGCTTGCCATAGCGGGCATTCTTCTGGACGAGGGGTATATCAGGAGTTTTGAACTCGTAGATGCAGTGAACGACTTTAAGAATATCAGGATTGAGCTGAAGTACAACGATAATAAAAAGGAGAAAGTTCTTACAGGCCTGAAAAGGATATCCAAGCCCGGACTGCGTGTTTATGCAGGTCGCGATGATCTGCCAAAGGTGCTTGGCGGACTTGGAGTGGCCATTATCTCTACTAATAAGGGAGTAGTAACTGACAAGAAGGCGAGAGAGCTCGGCGTTGGCGGAGAAGTTCTTGCTTTCGTATGGTAAAAATACACAAGGAGGATTGCGGGCATGTCACGAATCGGAAAAATGCCTATCGCCATACCGTCGGGGGTGACGGTCAATGTGGCAGAAAATAATGAAGTGACGGTTAAAGGTCCAAAGGGAGAGCTGAAAAGAGCCCTTCCGTCGGTACTGACCATAAAGCAGGAGAATGGAGAGCTAACCGTTGAGAGGCCCAATGACGAGAAAGAGAACAGGGCGTTACATGGACTCACGAGATCTCTCATTAATAACATGGTTATCGGAGTTACGGAAGGATACAGCAAGACTCTTGAGATAAACGGAGTAGGATACAGAGCAGCAAAGCAGGGTAAAAAGCTCACACTTTCGCTTGGTTACTCGCATCCTATAGAGATGGAGGATCCCGAGGGTATCACGACAGAGGTCAAAGATAATCAGATCATAGTTTCAGGAATAAGCAAGGAAGCGGTCGGTCAGTATGCTGCGGTCATCAGAGATAAGAGACCGCCTGAACCCTATAAGGGCAAGGGTATTAAATATTCCAATGAGGTGATCAGGCGTAAAGTCGGAAAGACCGGTAAAAAATAAGACATAAAGAGCAAATTCTTTTTATGCGGAAAGGAAAGATATGATCAAGAAGAAATCAAGAGCCAAGGTGCGTGAGAAAAAACATATGCGCATAAGGAATCGTTTCAGCGGCACTGCAGAGAGGCCGAGACTTGCAGTTTTCAGAAGTAATAAGAATATCTATGCGCAGATTATAGATGATGAAGCCGGGAATACTCTGACTGCTGCATCTACAGTGGAAAAGGATGTCAGGAGCAAAATTCAGTATACTGACAATAAAGAAGCTGCCGAGTGCGTAGGAAAGGTCATTGCAGAGCGTGCCAAGGCAAAAGGGATAGAAGAAGTTGTATTTGACAGAGGCGGCTTTGTATATCATGGCAAGATTCAGGCGCTTGCCGATGCAGCCCGTGAAGCCGGACTAAAATTCTAAGGGAAGGAGTGGACAGATGGAAGCAGATAACAGAGACAGAAGAAGGAATTCCAGAAACGACAGAGAACCTGATGATGGACTTGAAGATAAGGTCGTTACTATCAAGAGAGTCACAAAGGTCGTTAAAGGTGGTCGTAATATGCGCTTCTCAACCCTTGTGGTAGTAGGAGACAAAGATGGACATGTTGGCGTAGGACTTGGAAAAGCAACCGAGATACCCGAAGCTATACGTAAGGGCAGGGAGGATGCCAAAAAGCATATGATATCTGTTGCTCTTGATGAAAACGGATCCATAGCTCATGACTTTATTGGTCATTTCGGAGGAGCTGAAATTTTACTGAAAAGAGCTCCTGAAGGAACAGGTATAATTGCAGGAGGACCTGCGCGTATAGTTTGTGAGCTTTCCGGAATAAGAAATATACGTACGAAATCCCTCGGATCAAATAACAAGCAGAATGTAGTACTAGCTGCAATAGATGCATTAAAGCAGATATCATCCCCGGAAGAGGTAGCTCGTAAGAGAGGGAAGTCCGTTGAGGAGGTGCGTGCATAATGGCTAAAAAGTTAAAGATCACGCTGGCAAAATCCACAATAGCGGCTTTGCCCAAGCACAAGAAGACAGTCAAGGCATTAGGTCTGCATAAGACATACCATACCGTAGTTCAACCGGATAATGATGCCATCAGAGGAATGATACATCAGGTAAAGCATCTTCTTAAGGTTGAAGAGATAGAAGAGTAATACTATTTAGGTCGAGTGGGGCTTAGCCCTGCGTTTAGCGAAAGGAGAAACTGATAAATGGAACTTCATGAGATAGGACCGGCAGCCGGTTCAAAGCACTCCAGATACAGAAAAGGACGCGGTCATGCTTCAGGAAACGGGAAGACTGCAGGATACGGCCATAAAGGTCAGAAAGCAAGATCCGGTGCTCCACGTATAGGATTTGAGGGCGGTCAGATGCCCTTATACAGACGGCTTCCCAAGAGGGGATTTAAGAACTATAACCATAAGGATATCGTTACTCTTAACGTTTCTCAGCTGGATCAGTATTATAATGATGGGGAAACCGTTGTAAGCGAAGATCTTATCGAAAGAGGTATCATTAAAGATATCAGAGATGGTTTGAAGATCCTTGGTAACGGAGATATAACTAAAAAACTTACCGTAAAAGCAAATGCTTTTTCGGAGTCCGCAAAGCAGAAGATTGAAGCAGCAGGTGGAAAAGCCGAGGTGATCTGATGTTTGAAACAGTTAAAAATGCTTTCAAGATCAAGGATATCAGAAACGGAATAATCTTTACATTCTTGATGCTGATAGTGGTTCGATTAGGCTGTCAGCTTCCTGTTCCGGGAATAAACAGGGACTTCTTTGCGGAATGGTTCTCCCAAATAACTGGTGATTCTGATTCCTTTAATTTTTTTAATGCGTTTACGGGTGGTTCTTTTGAGAACATGTCTCTTTTTGCGCTTAACATCACTCCGTATATTACTTCCAGCATAATAATACAGCTCCTTACCATTGCAATTCCGGCGCTTGAGGAAATGCACAAGGAAGGTGAGGAGGGCAGAAAGAAGCTGGTAGCAATCACAAGATATGTGACGGTAGGGCTTGCTCTGGTTGAGTCCCTTGCTATGGCGATAGGATTTGGAAGACAGGGCATATTGGAAAAGTATGATGCATTAAATGTAATACTTGTCATATTGACACTTACGGCGGGTTCAGCTTTTTTAATGTGGATCGGTGAGCAGATCACTGAGTTTGGGGTTGGTAACGGTATTTCTATAGTACTTACCATAAATATCATATCCAGAATACCAGATGATATGACAAGTCTTTATACAATGTTTGTTGCAGGAAGACCTTTGGCATATATGATACTGAACGGCGCGATAATTCTTGCAATAATCCTGGTGACAATAGTGCTGACGATCCTGCTCAATGATGCTGAACGCAGGATACCTGTGCAATATGCAAAGAAAATGCAGGGCCGGAAGCAGTATGGCGGAAACAGCACCTATATTCCACTGAAGGTAAATACCGGAAATGTTATTCCTATTATCTTCGCGTCCTCTATAATGCAGTTCCCCGTGGTTATTGCACAGCTTTTCGGGAAGACAGGAGGAACATCAGCCTGGGGACATATTCTTAAGGCACTTAGCTCCGGTAACTGGTTTAATGTTAATATGCCGTGGTATACGCTTGGAGCATTGGTATATGTCTTATTGGTAATCTTCTTTGCGTATTTCTATACGTCAATTACATTTAATCCGTTGGAGATTGCTGATAATATGAAGAAACAGGGCGGATTTATTCCCGGAATAAGACCAGGAAAGCCTACGAGTGACTATCTGACCAGAATATTGAACTATATCATTTTCATAGGAGCGGTAGGTCTTGTCATAGTTGCGATGATACCTATATTTTTCAACGGGGCGTTCAATGCCAATGTTACATTCGGGGGAACATCTCTTATCATTATCGTAGGTGTTATTCTTGAGACATTAAAGCAGATAGAGTCCAAGATGGTAGTAAGAAATTATAAAGGATTTTTATCATAATGAAGATAGTGATGCTTGGAGCGCCAGGAGCAGGGAAAGGAACACAGGCAGAAAAGCTTGCATCAAAATACGGACTTCCCCATGTTTCCACAGGTGACATATTCAGAAAAAACATAAAAGAAGGAACAGAGCTTGGCAAAGAGGCAAAAGGCTACATGGATGCAGGAGCGCTTGTACCGGATGAACTAACGGTAAGACTTCTGCTTGACAGGGTTTCGAATGATGACTGTGATTTGGGATATATTCTCGACGGGTTTCCAAGAACAATACCACAGGCAGAGGCTCTGGACAGGGAGCTTGCAAAGCTGGAAGAAAAAATAGACTTCGCAATAAATGTCGAAGTACCGGATGATAACATAATAGAACGAATGTCCGGAAGAAGAGCCTGTTTGAAATGCGGAGCAACTTATCATTTGCAGTACATACCGCCGAAAAAGGAAGGTATCTGTGATGAATGCGGTTCTGAGCTTGTTATAAGGGATGATGATAAGCCTGAAACTGTAAAAAACCGTCTCGCCACATATCACGAGCAGACACAGCCTTTAGTGGATTACTATAAGAAGCAAGGCGTGTATCATGAAGTGGATGGAACAAAGGATGTTGATTCTGTTTTTGATTCAATAAGAGACATATTGGAGTAAGTAAGAGGTATTTATGTCAAAAGCTGATGTCATTGAGGTTGAGGGTAAAGTTGTAGAGAAGCTTCCGAATGCGATGTTTCGCGTGACTTTGGAAAATGGTCACGAGGTTCTGGCGCATATTTCGGGAAAGCTTCGTATGAATTTTATCAAGATACTTCCAGGAGATAAGGTGACTATAGAGTTGTCACCATATGATCTTACAAAAGGCAGGATCACCTGGAGAGATAAATAAAATTTCCTTGAAATGATCATTTGGCTATGTTATGATAGTCGTTGCTCTTTTTTTGGGAAATGAAAGAGTAGGCCGGACTTAATCTAATATAAACTGGCGTTTATATTTTAGGAGGTATTACTATGAAAGTCAGAAGTTCAGTAAAACCAATTTGTGAAAAATGCAAAGTGGTGAGACGTAAGGGAAAGATCCGTATAATCTGCGAAAATCCAAAGCATAAGCAGGTTCAGGGATAAAATAAAAAGAAAGGAGAAGCTCATTTATGGCTCGAATTGCCGGTGTAGATCTGCCAAGGGATAAGCGTGTCGAGATTGGATTGACATATATCTTCGGAATTGGCAGACCTTCTGCAACAAGGATCCTTAAAGAAGCGGGAGTCAATCCCGATACAAGATGCAAGGACCTTACGGATGCAGAAGTAACCAAGATCCGTGATGTCATTGACAAGACACAGGTTATCGAGGGTGATCTCAGACGAGAGGTTGCTATGAACATTAAGCGCCTTACAGAGATTGGATGCTACAGGGGAACCCGTCACAGAAAAGGACTTCCCTGCCGCGGGCAGAAGACGAAGACCAATGCCAGGACCTGTAAAGGCCCCAGAAGAACAGTTGCAAACAAAAAGAAGTAATCGATAAAGAAAAAAGAAAGTAGGTTAGTTTTAATGGCTGGTAAATCACAAGCAGGTGCGAAAAAAACGACAAAAAAGCGCATCAGAAAAAACGTTGAACACGGACAGGCACATATTCAGTCATCCTTCAACAACACCATTGTGACGCTGACGGACGCACAGGGTAATGCTCTTTCATGGGCCAGTGCCGGAGGTCTGGGATTTAGAGGTTCAAGGAAATCTACTCCATATGCGGCTCAAATGGCGGCAGAAACAGCTGCCAAAGCGGCTCTTCCTTATGGTTTAAAGACGGTTGATGTAATGGTAAAGGGACCTGGTTCGGGACGGGAGGCAGCTATACGCGCGCTTGCCGGAGCGGGACTTCAGGTAACCAGTATCAAGGACGTGACACCGGTACCGCATAACGGATGCCGTCCGCCAAAGAGAAGAAGAGTATAATTAGGAGGGACATATGGCAGTTAATAGAGAACCTGTTCTGAAGAGATGCAGAGCGTTGGGTCTTGACCCTGTATATCTGGGTTATGACAAAAAGTCCACGAGACAGGCAAGAAGATCGGGCAGAAAGATAAGTGAGTATGGAACTCAGCTTCGTGAAAAACAGAAAGCTAAGTTCATATATGGTGTGTTAGAAAAGCCTTTCAGAAATTATTATGACAAGGCTGATAAGATGAAAGGAATGACCGGCACGAATCTTATGATCATGCTGGAGAGACGGCTGGATAACGTTGTCTACCGGCTTGGTTTTGCAAAGACAAGACGTGAGGCACGACAGATGGTAGGTCATAAAGTGTTTGCCGTAAACGGAAAGACTGTTTTCATTCCTTCATACAGTATTAAACCTGGTGACGTCATTGAGATCAGGGAAAACAAGAGGTCATCACAGCATATAAAGGATATTTTTGAGGCTACGTCAGGACGAGCGGTTCCCGCATGGCTGATATCAGACCCTGAGCATTTTAAAGGAACAGTGGACAGACTTCCCGAAAGAGAAGAGATTGACGTTCCCGTTGATGAGATGCTTATCGTCGAGCTGTATTCTAAGTAAACGGTAATATAGCTGTATATGACAAAATAAGTTCAGGCAAAGCCAGGAGGTATTCGATTGTTCGAATTTGATAAACCAAAGATTGAGATACAGGGGACATCGGGAGACGGAAAATACGCGAGATTCGTTTGTACACCGCTTGAGCGGGGATATGGTATCACGATTGGTAACTCGCTGAGGAGGATCATGCTTTCTTCTCTTCCGGGTACCGCAGTAAGTCATGTAAAGGTTGACGGGGTGTTGCATGAATTCTCAACACTTCCAGGAGTAAAAGAAGATCTGACAGAGATCATCCTCAATATTAAGAATCTTGCCATAAGAAACAACAGCTCGTCTGATGAGCAAAAGACGGCTTACATTGAGTGTGATGGTGAGGGTGAGGTAACCGGCGCGGATGTGCAGTGTGATCAGGATATAGAAGTTGTGAATAAGGATCAGCACATAGCCACTCTCAGCGGAAAAGACGCAAAGCTTTACATTGAACTTACAATTTCGAGCGGAAGGGGCTATGTATCTGCAGAGCAGAATAAGAGTCCTGAGCTTCCGATAGGCGTGATATCGATAGACTCTATATATACGCCGGTAGAACGTGTAAATATGAGTGTTGAGAATACACGTGTAGGACAGCAGACTGACTTTGATAAGCTGACACTGGATGTGTATACAAACGGAGCTTTAAGCCCGGAGGACGCCGTAAGTCTGGCGGCGAAGGTTCTGTCGGAACATCTGAATCTGTTTGTGGATCTTTCAGATGCGGCAAGCAGAGCCGAGGTAATGTCTGCAAAGAAAGAGGACGTAAAAGTCGACGTGATGAATATGTCGATAGATGAACTGGAGCTTTCTGTGAGATCTTACAATTGCTTAAAGAGAGCAGGGATAAATACCGTCTCAGAGCTTACGGACAAAACATCGGATGAGATGATGAAGGTAAGAAATCTTGGAAGGAAGTCTTTGGAAGAGGTATTGGAGAAGCTTAAAGATCTAGGACTCGAGCTTAAGGCCGGGCTTACTTCACAGGAATAAGAGTAGTTGGGGCTGTACGTAATACCGAAGGTTGTGCAGATCCGTCTGCCGGGGTAATAAGACCAATGCGCGTATCCCGGTATATAAAAAGGAGAATATGAAATGGAATACAGAAAATTAGGAAAAACATCATCACAGAGGAAGGCTCTGCTCAGGAACCAGGTGACAGCTCTCATCCTAAATGAGAAGATCGTCACCACACAGGCTCGTGCAGAGGAGGTACAAAAGATAGCAGAGCGGCTTATCACTCTTGCAATAAAAGAAAAAGATAATTTTGAAACAGTTAAAGTAAAGGCAAAGGTTGCTCGTAAGGATAAAGACGGTAAGAGGATCAAGGAAGAAAAAGACGGAAAGAAAGTAACCGTATATGATGAGGTAGAGAAGGAAATAAAAAAGGATAAGCCTTCGAGACTTCATGCGCGTCGTCAGATGCTAAAGGTACTTTATCCTGTGACCGAGGTTCCCGCGGAGGGAGCCCAGAGAAAGAATAATACGAAGAAAGTTGATCTTCCGGCAAAGCTTTTTGATGATATAGCTCCAAGATATGTAGATCGAAAAGGCGGATACACCCGTATTGTAAAGATTGGACCGCGTAAGGGTGATGCAGCCATGGAAGTACTGATTGAGCTGGTCTGAGTATTCTTTCATACAACGATAAAGCTAAACTCGGATGATGCGAGCATCGATCCGAGTTTTCTTTTATTCACTTGAGGAAATATGGCAATAGTAGAAACCTGTAAATTGAGCTTTGATTATATACGCCGTGATGAAGAAGGGAATGTCTCTTCGATAAACAGGGCGCTAAATAGAGTGGATCTATCCGTTGAGAAGGGAGAGTTTATCGCGATACTCGGTGGAAACGGTTCGGGAAAATCCACTCTTGCAAAGCATATTAATGCTATACTCTATCCCACTGAAGGATATGTACTGGTTGATGGAAAGAAAACATCTGAGGAGATTAATATTCTCGATATTCGTCAGAAAGCCGGTATGGTCTTTCAGAACCCTGATAATCAGATCATAGGATCAGTAGTGGAGGAAGATGTTGGATTCGGCCCGGAAAACATGGGTATTCCATCCGAGAATATTTGGGAGCGAGTGGAAGAAGCATTAAAGATCCTAGGGATGTGGGAATATAGGAAACATTCTCCTATGAGGCTTTCCGGCGGTCAGAAGCAGAGGGTTGCCATCGCAGGAGTCGTTGCTATGCATCCCGAGTGTATTATTATGGATGAGCCTACAGCTATGCTGGATCCTGCAGGTCGCAAAGATGTGATAAGGGCAGCAAGAGCACTAAATGATGTGGAGAGAATAACTATTATTCTTATTACCCACTATATGGAAGAGGTAGTATACGCAAATAAAGTCTTTGTAATGGAGGGGGGAGAAATAAAGATGTTTGGAACCCCTAGAGAGATTTTTTCGAGAGTAGAGGAATTGGAGAAAATGAGGCTGGATGTTCCTCAGGCTACGAGGCTGGCGTATGAATTAAAACGAAGAGGTCTGTCTCAGCTTCCCGACGGCATACTTACTGAAAAGGAATTAGTGACTGAATTATGTCGATTATACTCGATCATATAAACTATATATACAGCAAGGGAACAAGCGAAGAGATTAAAGCTCTGGACGATATCTGTCTTGAGATAAAGAATGGAGATTTTATCGGGCTTATAGGACACACCGGATCCGGGAAATCGACGCTGGTACAGCATCTTGATGGATTGTTGAGAGCTACGTCAGGTCATATATATTATGACGGTGAGGACATATATGATGACGGTTATGATATGAGGGCGCTCAGGGGAAAAGTAGGTTTGGTCTTTCAATATCCTGAACATCAGCTGTTTGAAGAGGATGTATTTAAGGACGTCTGTTTCGGTCCAAAGAATATGGGAATGTCAGACAAGGATGCTGAACTAGCTGCGTACAGTGCACTCAGATCAGTCAAACTTCCTGACGATCTGTTTTTTGTATCGCCATTTGAGCTGTCGGGTGGACAGAAACGAAGGGCTGCTATAGCAGGTGTACTTGCTATGAAGCCTGAAGTGCTGGTGCTTGATGAGCCAACTGCAGGTTTGGATCCGGAAGGTCGAGATGAGATATTGGGGTTGGTTAGGGAACTCCACGATAAAGAAGGGATCACAGTTGTGCTTGTTTCCCATTCTATGGAAGATGTAGCCGATTATGCAGGGCATATAATTGTCATGGACAAAGGCAGGGTTCTTATGGATGGCACACCGAAAGAGATCTTTTCACATATTGAAGAGCTTGAGGAGATCGGGCTTGCGGCACCAAGGGTTACCTATATTATGCACGAGCTTCACAGACGTGGATTTAACGTGGATACAAGCGTTACCACTGTAAAAGAAGCAGTGGATTCAGTGATAGGAGCTTTGTGGAATGCTTAGGGAGATGACCCTTGGACAATATTATCAGGTAGAGTCAAGGCTTCACAGACTTGATCCCAGAGTTAAGCTGATGGGAACTCTTGTGTTTATTATTTCACTTTTTGTTTCCCAAAAAGCAGTTTGTTATGCTGTGGCGACGGTTTTTCTTATCTGCATGATAAAACTGTCAAAAGTACCTTTTGGATATATGGTGAGGGGAATGAGGGCCATAGTCATGATAATGATGATAACAGTAGTCTTTAACCTGTTCCTGAGTCCCGGAGAAGCGCTTGTGACATTTTGGGCATTCACGATAACAAAAGAAGGGCTGAGGAATGCTGTATTTACTGCTATCAGACTGACCTATCTGATCCTTGGTTCATCTCTTATGACGCTTACTACGACACCTAATGATCTTACAGATGGTATGGAAAAAGGACTCGGTTTTCTTAAGATATTCAAGCTTCCGGTACACGAGATAGCTATGATGATGTCTATAGCGTTGAGATTCATTCCTATCCTTCTCGAGGAAACAGACAAGATAATGAAGGCACAGCAGGCGC
The DNA here is from genome assembly GCA_902803745.1 of uncultured Lachnospiraceae bacterium. GTDB lineage: Bacteria > Bacillota > Clostridia > Lachnospirales > Lachnospiraceae > NK4A144. Next base: position 8,940 of record CADCRB010000064.1, on the reverse strand, counting down.
GAGGAGCTGATTTTGAAAGCGGTGGTCTGATAAGACGGGCCAGAGCAATGGTTCCTCTGCTGGTTCCGCTTTTTGTATCTGCTTTCAGGCGCGCAAATGATCTGGCTCTTGCCATGGAGGCGAGATGCTATCATGGTGGAGAGGGAAGGACGAAAATGAAGCCCCTTAAGTATAAAGCCTGGGATGTAAGGGCATATGTGATTTTATTCTGTTATCTGGCTTTGGTAGTACTCACAGCCATAGTATCACCGGTGTAATGATATCCATATTCTTCGGACAATTATTTGACAGAAAACTGACTCAGACGATCCCTGCTGCCGTATATCTGTTCATGCTTCTTTCATACCTTCTTGCAATTACAGGGCATGTAAGTCATATCATCAGTATGCTGGCAGTGTATGAGACAGGTGGAATTGCTGCAATCTTTTATCTCAGCCTTGTTAAGAGAAAAGATGTTAGAGAGCCGTTTAAGGATATAGGCAATCTTATTTTTATCATTTTAATTTTTATATTGTGGGGAATAAGCCTGCATATGAGGGTCACAAATTTTGATGACTTTCATTCCTGGGCAATCACGCCAAAAGATATGTATTTTGTTAATGGTCTGCCAACGGGAAGCATGGCAAGTACATATTACAGAGATTACTTCCCGACAGTATATATAATAGATTTTCTTATATTTAAGCTTTTAGGAAGATTTAGCGAGAGTGCAATGTTTTTTGCGCTTTGGGCGCTTATGCTTGTATCTTTGACCGGATTTTTGCACAGAAGGGATGGAGAGGACAGGATGTTTTATGCATGCCGGGCTGTAGCGGGAATAATGTTGCCTTTCCTGATTTCTTTTCAATTTCTTCACTGTCTGGGTACAGATATTTTAGCGACGACGGTATTTGGAAGCTCTCTTGTATACATCCTTGAAGGCTCTGACCCGGATGATGTTTTTTCATTTAGCAGGATTATACTTGCAGTAACAATACTCGGAATGTTGAAAACAACAAGCCTTATGCTAGCCATGGTATGTCTGGGGGTATATTTCGTAAGAAATATCGAAATCAGGAAAATTATGTTCTGGGTACGTTTTCTGATGCTTTCGGGAACTACTGTTGCTTTTTGGTATTCATGGAAATATTTTTGCAGGATCAAGGGCAATAGCACTTACCTTTCTGACAATCTTGAAAACAACCTTGCATCGGGACATTCTGGATTTCCTGATTATGCTGCGTCTACAGTAAGAGATTTTATTGGCAGGCTTTTCACCTATGGGTTAAACGACGGAGGAGCGGGCCTTACCAGCATAATGATCTTAATTATATTTTCTGTATCTTTTATAATATATATGAGGCATAATGATAACATAAGGAGAGATTTATCATCATTTGTGGTCATTCTCCTCGGAATGGCTGCATACCTGCTGGTGATGATATATATTTATCTTTTTGTATTTGAGGAGTGGGAGGCTCTCTCCCTGTCAAGCTATGACAGATATATATCAACCTATTTCGGAGCGATGCTTTTCATCGCGCTATATCTGATGCTGGGGAAAGATGACTGGCCGAGATGGGTGCGCCCTTTGGTGGTCATTCTACTGGCGATGACAATAAACTTTGGATATGTAGCAAAGACAATGATTGTTTCTGGATATGAGAAGGAATACGGAAGCCTGATAGCGGAAATTGATTCCATAGAAGAAGAGTTTATGCAAAAAGCAGGCAATCTGCCGACATACGGAGAAAATATAGTCATAGTAGATTACTCGGATGACCAGCTCAGAGCAAAGGTACTGCCTTATGCTGCGGTACCTGGGGTTACGCGGCTTATCCGTCCTGATGATAAGGGAGCGATGCCGGATGAGAAAGAGATAGCCTATGAAGCGGCCGAGTACAACGCAAGAATCATAGATCTTAGGAGATAGTGTATGAAAACTGCAGTTTTGATACCGTGCTATAATGAAGCAAAATCCATAAGAACAGTTGTTGAGGATTTTCGAAAACATCTTCCGGATGCCGATATATATGTCTATGATAATAATTCAACTGACGGAACAGATGATATCGCCAGATCAGCGGGTGCTATAGTCAGATATGAGGCAAGGCAGGGTAAGGGTAACGTAATAAGAACAATGTTCCGGGAAGTCGACGCAGACTGCTACATAATGGCAGACGGGGATAATACCTATCCGGCTTCTTTTGCACCGGAGTTGATGAAATATGTAATACAGGGCCGGGCGGATATGGTAATTGGAGACCGTCTTTCTTCCAGTTATTTTACTGAGAATAAAAGACCGTTTCACAGCTTTGGGAACCGTCTTGTAAGATCGCTTGTTAATCATATTTTTCACGCAAGGATCAATGATATAATGACAGGAGCCAGAGCCTTTTCCAGAGATTTTGTAAAGAGCTTTGCAGTATCTTCAAAGGGATTTGAGATAGAAACCGAAATGACAATATTTGCTCTTGAAAATAATTTCAAGATAATGGAGATCCCTATAGAATACAGGGACAGGGATGCTGACAATCCGTCAAAGCTGTCTACATATTCGGACGGATATAAAGTATTGAAAACCATATTCCGGCTTTTAAGGGATGATAAGCCGGCTGTGTTTTTCGGGTCTATAGGTGCTCTGACCATTATAGTAGGAGTACTGCTTTTTATCCCGATAGTTGTGGAATTCATGCAGACCGGAAAGGTACCGAAATATCCTACGCTTATAGTAATTACGGGATTGTGGGCCATCGGTACGATCAGTATTTTTTCAGGAGTGATCCTCTCGACAATCAATACCAGGGCAAAGCAGGAGTTCGAAAGATATATGAATCTTATGTATATTTGTGAAGGCAGAGAAGTATCCGGATCTGACACGAAGAGTGAAAAAAAGCGTTCAGAACGTGAGTCAGACAGTGGATTTTGGCGCGGCTGGAATGAATGACAGTATAATAGCAGTACGTCGGATATTGCTTAGGGTTGCCTATGATGGTACGTATTACCATGGCTTTGCCAGGTTAAAGGATGACCCGCAGACCATAGAGGGAAAACTTGATACGGCGCTGTCATACCTGCCAGGCACTATAACACCTGTGGCGGGTGCTTCAAGGACTGATGCCGGAGTACATGCACTTGGTAATGTTGTCATATTTGATACAGAAGGTTCCATTCCAGTCCGTAACTTCCCGGACGCCATTAATACAAGACTTCCTGATGATATCCGTGTGAGAGAGGCTATAGAAGTAAATCCCGACTTTCATCCAAGATATGCGGAGTCAATAAAAACATACCGCTATGAAATAGATAATGAAAGAATCGCTGATCCGTTGCGTTCACGTTACTCCATGCGTGTCGGATATGAACTTGATCTTGAGAGAATGAATGAAGCAGCTGAGGTACTTATAGGAAGGCACGATTTTAGAAGTTTTTGTTCGGTTCATACGCAGGCATCTACTACAGTAAGGGAAATCACTGATATTACGATTGCAGCTGGAGAGGGATCTCGAATATATATTATTGTCAGGGGACACGGTTTCCTCTACAATATGGTACGAATAATAGCCGGTACACTGATAGATGTCGGCAGGGGCAGGCTTGGGACAGGGAGAGTAGCGGAAATCCTTAATGCCAAGGACAGGACAAGGAATCCTTCTCCTACTGCCGAAGCAAAAGGATTGACATTAATTAATATTGATTTTCCTGATTTGGGCAAGCAGGATGAGTGAAATTGCATTTTATTTAGGAGGAATTAAAGATGGCGCTTATTGATGAAGCGATAAAGGTAAAAGGACATGGTGCATATCTGCTAAATGGAGGCGTTTTTTCCGATGCATCGGAAATGCCTAAAGAGGAGGCGCTAAAAGGAACCATATCATATGGGATACTGGAGGAACACAATACATCCGGGGATATGGGTTCACTTAGTATAAAATTTGACTGTCTGACATCTCACGACATTACTTACGTGGGGATAATACAGACGCTTCGGGCATCAGGCATAGATCGTTTTCCGGTACCTTATGTGCTTACCAACTGTCATAATTCCCTTTGCGCAGTTGGAGGAACCATAAATGAAGATGACCATATGTTCGGCCTTTCGGCAGCAAAGAGATATGGGGGAGTATATGTGCCGCCTCATCAGGCGGTCATACACCAATATGCCCGAGAGATGCTGGCCGGATGTAAAAAAATGATACTCGGATCAGACTCTCATACAAGATACGGTGCTCTTGGAACTATGGCCATGGGTGAAGGAGGAGGGGAGCTGGTAAAGCAGCTACTTTCACAGACATATGATATCAAACGTCCGGATGTAGTTGCTATTTACCTTAAAGGAGAGCCTCAACATGGTGTGGGACCGCAGGATGTTGCTCTTGCCCTTATAGGCAAGCTTTTTGAAGATGGAATTGTGAAGAATAAGGTAATGGAATTCATAGGACCGGGCGTGAATAAACTGTCAGTTGATTTCAGGATCGGAGTGGATGTCATGACGACTGAGACAACCTGTCTGTCCTCAATATGGATAACAGATGATAAGACGGAGGAGTGGCTTGCTCTTCATGGAAGGGAGGAGGATTACTGCGAACTTCGGCCTTCAGACATTACGTGGTACGACGATGTGGTGGAGGTGGATCTGAATAAGATCCGTCCTATGATAGCGATGCCGTTCCATCCTTCGAATGTATATGCGATAGATGAGGTTAACAGCAATCTGAACGAGGTGCTTCACGAAGTAGAAGAAAGGGCAAAGGTATCTTTCGGAGACAGAGTAAAAGTAGATCTGACGAAAAAGGTCCATAATGGAAGGCTGCTGGTGGATCAAGGTATAATTGCCGGATGCGCAGGAGGAGGTTTTGAGAATCTTTGTGCTGCAGCGGATATCCTAGACGGAGAGGATATAGGATCTGACGAATTCACAATGAGTGTTTATCCTGCTTCGATGCCGATTTATGCGCAGCTTGTAAAGAACGGAGCCATGTCAAAATTCATAGATGCTGGAGTAGTGATAAAAACCTGCTTCTGTGGTCCCTGTTTTGGCGCTGGAGATACGCCGGCCAATAACGCATTTTCAATAAGGCATTCTACACGTAACTTCCCCAACAGAGAAGGGTCGAAGGTACAGAGCGGTCAGATTTCGTCTGTGGCTCTGATGGATGCCAGATCTATAGCAGCGACCGCAGCGAATAAGGGATACCTGACAGGTGCTGACAAGGTAGACAAGAGTTTGGAAAGGTATAAATATTTCTTTGATGACGGGATATATAAAAAGAGAGTTTATGATTCGGAGGGTAAGGCTGACGAATCCACTCAAATTGTGCTTGGACCTAATATAAAAGACTGGCCGGAAATGACGGCTCTTCCGGATAATCTGCTTATCAGAATCGTGTCCGAGATTCATGATCCGGTGACCACAACGGATGAGCTGATACCATCTGGAGAAACCTCTTCGTACAGATCAAATCCGTTGGGGCTGGCAGAATTTACCCTTTCACGAAAGGATCCTGAATATGTTGGCCGTGCAAAGACGGTGAGAGAGTATGAGGAGGCAAGAGCTGAGGGCATAGATGCACTGGAGAAGATGCTTGATGCTTCAGGAGAGCTGAAGGAAGCCTGGACGGCATTTCAGGATGAATATAAGGATGCCGGATGGAACAACACTGGAATAGGGTCAGCAATATTTGCAGTAAAACCCGGAGACGGATCTGCCAGAGAGCAGGCTGCTTCCTGCCAGAAGGTTTTGGGGGGCTGGGCTAATATAGCAAATGAATATGCGACAAAAAGATACCGGTCCAATCTGATAAACTGGGGAATGATACCCTTTATCATTCCGGAGGGGGAACTTCCGTTTAAGAATCTGGATTATATCTTCCTGCCCGGAATAAAAAAGGCGATAGAGAAAAACTCAACGGAAATAAAGGCTGTAGTCTACTCAGGAGCAAAATTAAAAGAGTTTGTGCTTAATATTGGTGAACTTACGGATCATGAAAGGGAGATCATTCTTGAAGGCTGTCTGATAAACTATAATCGCAAATGACGGACAGGTCAGTTTTCCAAACGTAAAAGACCTTTAACGGCGGGCTCATATGGGCCTGCCTTTTTATAGTATGATTTTGCTGTTTTGAGATCGCCCAAAACCTCATATATCACACCACAGTTGAACCAGGCGGCATATGAATTAGTGCCCGCAACACTGGATCGGCTGCATTCGGTTGCGCGGATGAAGTCTTTTACTGCGGAATCAAAGAGAGCATTGTTCATGTAGATCAGACCGCACAGGAAATGGTAGTCGGCGCTGCCGTTATATTCGTCAAATCCGGTAAGAGCCAAAGCATCTTTATATCTGCCCTGCTCCAAAAGGGAGTAGCCGTAGGTTTCCAGGAGTGACTCTACATATTCATCCTTGGTATCAGCGCCGGATTCAATTGCCCTTTCAAAGGAATCCGATGCTTCAGCATACCTTTTTTCTACATAATATGTTCGTCCTATCTGAAAGTAGATATAAGGGTCATCGCCGTCTTCTTTAATCATGCTTTCAAGAAGCTCTCTGTAATATCCGGATTTTTTAAGCATTTGCTCCTGATCAGCATATCCTGTATGTCCCAGAACAATATTAGCATCTTCTGTCGCGAACGGTATTCCGGTCAGGGATGTGACCTGCTCATGAACCTTTCCTGCATAGCAAAAAAGGCCGTTTCTGAAGAGCCTTGTGAGTCGTTCCGAATTTAGCATAGCATTGTCTTCTGACACATAGCTATTCTCCCGGATAATTCGGTAAGCGTTTCCGGACGCTTTTTTCTCATCAAAATCAAAGCTCTTGATATACTCGTCTGTATCTATCACCAGAACCCATTCAGAAGAGACATGCTTTAAGCTCTCATTTCTGGCAGCGGCGTAATCTTTCGGCCAAGGTAGGAATATTTCCCTGGCCCCATATTCAAGAAGAATCTCGTCTGTAAGATCGCCTTCTCTGGGTGTGGGATCGACTACAGCCACAATCTCTGATATAATACTTTGCATGGAGGCCAGACATCTTTTCAGATTATCGCACTCCCCCCTTTTGATTATCATTGCTGCAGATATACTCATACCATATATTGTATGATGTAACGGTCTGATGGTCAAAATGTATACAGAATAATTTTTCTTAAAATTATTTCAAAAATCCCCTTGAAATACTTGACATTTCGTGCTATTCTATAAACGTATAAATGGATTATTATACGATAGACTTATTGTCTGCCTACTATCAAGGAGGAAAGGAGGGGACGTCATATGGCATCATTGGCTTTACAAAATGTCTATAACAATTTCTTGCCGCAGTTCATGCCCAAGACTTCACGTTATGATACGCATAAAAAAGACGAGCTGAGAAATGTTTATGCTTCGATAATTCGTCAGACGAAAGAGTCTCCTTTGTTCCTTCCTTTGTCAGGCGAAGATGTTGTAGAGTATGCTGTAAATATGAAAGAGAATGCGAGAGACCTGAAGAATGTCATAGCGTCTCTTTCTACCGATAATTCCCTGAGCCTTTTGGATAAGAAGACAGCATTTTCTTCTGATGAAGATGTTGCGACAGCCAAGTATATTGGAAGTGACAGTTCTATTGATTCAGAGGAAACTCCCTCCTTCGATCTCGGCGTACAGAGACTTGCCAGCAGACAGGTCAATATGGGTTCGTTTATTGACGATGGGGTTATGACGCTGGAGCCGGATACCTATTCGTTTGACATACATATTGGAGATACAGACTACGAATTCCAGTTTAATGTTGAGCCGGGTGATACAAACAAAGAGATGGAAGAAAAGCTGGCGAGACTTATTAACCGTAGTAATATCGGAGTAGAGGTTTCAGTTGAATCGGACGGATCAGGCAGATCTGCACTAAGGATAGAGAGTATAGCTACAGGGCAGCCTGGTGGAAAAGAGACATTGTTTAATGTTTCAGATGATAATACCAGTAAGAGAGCGGGAGCGGTTGATTATTTCGGACTAGGAGAAATCACAGACCTTCCTCAGAATGCCGAGTTTACTCTTAATGGGAATTCTCATAGTGCCTACTCCAATTCGTTTACTATTGATAAGGCATATGAGATTACTTTAAAGGGTGTAAGCGAAGATGGCAAAGACGCGCATATAGGCTTAAAGCCGGATGTGGAATCGTTGATCAGTAATGTGGAGAGCCTGGTGGAAGGTTATAACAGATTTATCACTAATGCGACACAGTACTCTGAGACATACGGCCTTTCCAATAAGTTCAGGAATGAGATGCGAGGCATACAGAATGTATATCGTAATGAGCTGGATTCAATAGGGTTGACCTTTACAGATACCGGTGAGCTGGAGATAGATGATAAGTATTTGCGTGCGGCAGCATTTGAGGGCGATCATAATGACACACTAAGGCCTATCACGGATTTTGCCAGTGAGATATTGCTTGAGGCTAAGAAGATATCGCTCAATCCTATGAATTATACAAACAGGATTGTTGTTGAATACAAGAATCCGGGTCATAATTTTGCCAACCCATACATCACCAGTATGTATTCAGGAATGATGTTCAGTTCATATACATAAATTCTATATCGACAGTAAGGAAAGATAACGTCCGCCGAAAGGCGGACGTTTTGATTATATTTATCGGTAATGATACAATACATTTCGTTTTATAAATTAAACCCTGAGGGTGGGATATGAGTAAAGTGAAAATAGCCGGAAAAAAGCAGAGGATGCAGGCAGATACAACTCCTCTTCCCAAAAAGATTCTAAAGGATGTTGTAGCGATATATGTGTTTTTCATGTTCGCGATTTATCCGTTGTATTATGAAGATAAATACTACAACATGGGAGATGCAAAATGGCATTTTTTCAAATGGGTGACTCTGTTTGGACTGATCGTAATAACAACAGTATTCATATGGTATCAGGCATATTTGGCCAACAGAGGGATCATTTCCCAGT
>CADCRB010000063.1 GCA_902803745.1 uncultured Lachnospiraceae bacterium | reverse complement strand
GAGCTCAGAACTGCCACTTTGAGGACAGCGGAGCTTTCACAGGCGAAGTATCGGTACCGATGCTCGAGGAGATCGGCATAGACTACTGCATCATCGGTCATTCCGAGAGAAGAGAGTACTTCGGTGAGACAGATGAGACCGTAAACAAGAAGGTTCTTAAGGCTTTCGAGCACGGCCTTGTACCCGTGATCTGCTGCGGTGAGTCACTTACACAGCGTGAGCAGGGTATCACCATAGACTGGATCAGGATGCAGATCAAGATCGCTTTCCAGAATGTGACAGCTGATCAGGCCAAGAAGGCAGTCATAGCTTATGAGCCTATCTGGGCTATAGGCACAGGCAAGACAGCTACATCTGACCAGGCAGAGGAGGTCTGTGCAGCGATCAGAGCCTGCATTAAGGAGCTCTACAATGATGATGTGGCCGATACCATCATCATCCAGTACGGCGGATCTGTGAATGCAGAGAATGCAGCGGAGCTTTTTGCGAAGCCTGACATCGACGGCGGTCTTGTAGGCGGAGCTTCATTGAAGCCTGACTTCGGTAAGATCGTTAATTACAAGTAAATTTCAGTGCAGTAATTAAAGAAAACCTGCCGTTAAATTTATCAGACGGCAGGTTTTTTCTTTTTATCACTGTTGCCATTTTCCTTTAGTTAGCGTATAAATATAAGGGTAGGCAATCGTTTCAAGAGGAGATTGAGATGACGACAGAACAGGTATATGTAAAAAATGATGGAGAAGGTCTTGATAAAGCCCTGATCCTGGCTGAGAATTTTGCCAAGACTGTTGAGCTTTCTACCAGAAACTCCATACATTTAAGACTCCTGACAGAGGAAGTGCTGGGTATGGTACATGCCATTACCGGTGAATTCAAGGCTGTGTTCTGGCTGGAGGGTGATGCGAAGGAGTGCAGGATACTGCTGAAGGCTGATACCCTGATGGATTCGACAAAGCGTAAAGAGCTTATATCGGCTTCAAGCTCCGGCAAAAACGAGGCGGCCAAAGGCATCATGGGAAAGATCAGAGAGCTCGTCGAAGTAGGAATGGAGAACTTTGACGAAATTGGACAGCTTCAGATGCAGTATGGCGTGAATCCCATGGCTTACGGCAATATGGGACTGGATAATGAGGCCATGAGCCAGGCTATGCTTACCTGGTCACTGAAGCAGTACCGCGAAAGTCTTTCTGAGGAATCATCTGAAGAGTATTATGAAGAAGCCTGGGATGAGCTTGAGAAATCAGTGGTCGCTAATCTTGCAGATGATGTGAGAGTAGGCATCAGGAATGACAAGATTAATCTTACTGTTATCAAAAAGTTTTCTTGATATGGTTGATGAAATCATCTAAAATGTTATATAATCAATATTCGATTATATATTGATTTAAATCAGTTTATATAAACTGTATTTATTTTTGAGGAGGAAGTGTTATGAACATTACACAGAACAAAGACGGCAGCAAACTTACTATGTCACTTGAGGGAAGACTTGATACCACTACAGCTCCCCAGCTCGAGACAGAGCTCAAGACAGCTCTTGACGGAGTTACGGAACTCGTATTTGATATCAAGGATCTTGCTTACATCTCATCTGCTGGATTAAGAGTTCTTCTTTCAGCACAGAAGGTTATGAACAAGCAGGGCTCAATGGTCATCCGCGGAGCAAGTGAAGAGGTCATGGAGATATTCGATGTGACCGGATTTGTCGATATCCTTACAATAGAGTCATAACAGGGAGAACCTTGTGACAACTGAAGAGGTTTATGTAAAGAACGACGGCACAGGCTTTCATCCTGCTCGGATTATTACTGAAAGTTTTGCTGAAAAGTAAACCTGCCAAGGTGTCTGGCTTTGCATAGAGCTTCCCATAGAGGAGATTTCCGGCATGGTGAATGCTGTAAGCCGGGATTATCAACAAGAAAGAAAACAATGAGACAAGCCTCTGTACACAGGGGTTTGTTTTCGTATGAAAGAAGTTTTCCTTATCCCTGTGACAACTGTATACTGTTGCTTTCATTGAGAATTGACGTTATAATGAAATCTGCGTTTTTGTGGATTATCAGTTTATATCCGGGCATTTAAGGTATGGAATGCTAAAAGAGGTCGGAATCTGCGATGGAATCCCTGTGTCGCAAGATATGTGTTTTCGTTCTTGATATCGATTTATTGCGCAGAAAGTGATAAAGATTGGATAACATAGGTTTTGAGTTATGAACTTAAAATTTAAGACAGTATCTTTTGCAGAAAAAGAAATGATTGACCGGTATGCATTTCTATATGGCGAGAGATCCTGTCAGCATTCTTTTGTTTCCATGTTCGGGCATTCTGAAAAATATGGGGATGCTGTTTGCGAAAAGGACGGGTGGCTGTACTATTGCAGAAGGAATCTTGAAACGGACAGGACAAGGTTCTATCTTTGTCCGTTGGGAGACAGGGAGGACAGTTCCGGTTTCATACGGGCAATTGAGAACATACTTGAGGATGCTCATAGTGACGGCAAAAAAGCACGTTTCGAAACCGTTACAAAGAGTGTGGCGGAGATGCTTGAAACCTGCTTTCCGAATAGGTTTGATATAAGGCCCTGCAGAGACTTTTATGAATATATCTATTCCAGGGAAAAGCTGGTAAAGCTTCCCGGCAAAAAGATGGCCAAGAGGCGGTATCAGGTAAATGCATGTCTCAGGTATTATCAGGGCAGACTTGAGATAGATCCGATAACTGAGTCCGATATACCGGAGATAAAGCTTTTCCAGGAGGAGTGGCTCAGAGAAAGATATGAGGAAAACGGTAATCCTGAGCTTCTTGAGGAGAATGGAGCGATCCAGAGGGAACTGGATGAATTCGGCCGCTGCGGTCTCAATGGTATTATCATAAGACTTGAAGATGAGATCGTGGGTTATGCCTACGGAGTCTGTCTCACAGATGACTGCTTTGATATCCTTGTGGAAAAAGGCAATCGCGACATCCTTCATATATACCGGCTTTTAAAGAGGGAGCTCCCCGCGCATTGTAATGAGAAGATACAATGGATAAATTGGGAAGAGGATGTGGGAGACCCGGGTCTCAGGCAGATCAAAACAGACTATTATCCGGACAAGCTGATGGAAAAATATATAGTGGAGGAGCTTTGTGAATAAACTAGAAGCTAATGTGTCGCTTTTTGTTATAACTTTTTTTGCGGCAATACAATATGTGTTTCTTAAGAATATACCTTCGTCGGTATCTCATTTCGCTTATCTTTCCATAACAAATTTGATCGGCTTTATCCTTATTTTCATTGTTTTTTTCGGTGAGCTTTTTCGTCTTGACAGGAAGCAGATCGGACAGAGCTTTCTGCTTTCTCTTGAGCTTTTCGGTTATAATATTTTCATGCTCATGGGTTCGACAGAGGTGGATACAACGGTAAGCGCCTGTGTGCTGTCCGCTTATTTTATTTTCATTCCCATCTATTCTTATCTGCTGTTTAAGCAGAAACCGACAAAAAATACGATCACGGCTCTTTGTGTGGTGACTTTTGGACTCTTTGTTTTCACTGGTCTTAATGTAGGAGGGTTGATGGATATCCATGTGCTTTTTCTATGGATAGGAGATCTATTTTTTGCTGCCTATATCCTGACCACGGAGAGACTGACTGTCAAGTCAAATCCCTCCATACTTGCAATGGGACAGCTTTTTTTTAATTTCATTTTTGCATTTGCCGCATGGATCGGACAGTCGCTCTACAGGGGAGAGTCGATGGAGATACCGAATGCGCCTGAATTCTGGGGCAGCGTGCTTTTCATCTGCTTCTTTATCAGGGGACTTTACGGCGTGATACAGATTTATGCCCAGAGATATGTCAGCGCATTTAATACCTCTTTGATCTTTTCAACCGAGATACTGATGACAATAATAATGTCCCCTATTCTTTCAAGGATCTTCGATACGGAGAAGGAATCCATAACTGTATTCAAGGTGATCGGAGGCATTTTGATCGTGGCTGGGATACTTATAGCGGATCCGAGCTTTAACGACTATGTATCAAGGAGATTTTCTCATGCAAAATAAAAGAGCGGTGAAGAGATGGATAAAGTATATGCTGGCAAGCGCAATCGTTTATCTGGTGATTGATCTTTCCGTACGCGTAACGGGAGCCATCAGAATGTCGGATGCGGTCGGAGTGAAGAATTTTCTGGCTGTACTTTTAGGGCTTGTCTTTGGTCCGTTTGGGGCCGGCGGATGCTGTCTGGGGTGTATCATCGGCAGCCTCTTACTTAAAGATGCGGATATTTATCTGCTGTATGAATGTCTGGCTAATCTGATAGTCGGGCTTGGGATGTGGTGTTTGTGGCATTGGAGGAATAAGAGCGGGGCCGTATTCCTTAAAAGACCTGTGGATTACGGAAGATATATGCTGATGCTGCTTGTTCTGTCCATAATAGCAGGAGTTACGGCTTTTGTTATGCTGCCAGATCACGCCTTCCTTCCCTATTTCGGAGGATATTTTATTATGGGGATAATCGTAGGTATTCCGATCCTGATCCTCATGACAAGCATTGTATGCATTGAGCCGGTGATCCCACCGTGGAGAAAGCGGGAGGAGGGACTTGTCAGAAATGTTAGTCTGGCTCCCGAGACGCTTACATCCTTCAATGAGCAGCTTGAGGAATATGCTATGTCCAAGAAGGTCAAAATGAAGGAGATATTCAGCATTCAGAACTGCATAGAAGAGGTACTGATCCGCTTTAATGAGGCAAATCCGGATTCGGAGACCAGGATAAGGGTGGAGTTTCACGACAGTGTTTCGATTGATTTCGAAAATGAAGGAAAACGCTGCAATCCTTTCCGATCGGGAAAGGATGAGGGCACGGAAACTTTGATGGGCCTAAAGCTGATCCTTCACAGGGCACTCCGTT
>CADCRB010000062.1 GCA_902803745.1 uncultured Lachnospiraceae bacterium | reverse complement strand
TGTGGGATATTCCAATGGCGTAGGACCAGTGGTTAGTTATCACTATGGCTCAGGAGACCATGATGAGCTTAAAAACCTGTTAAAAAGGAGTCTTGCGATCATCTGCATTGCATCCGCAGGGATGTTTATTTTATCAGAATCACTTGCCTATCCGTTTTCATTCTTGTTTTTGCAAGATGACAGACTGTTGGTACTTGATGCTGTACATGCGTTTAGAATCTCATCCTTAGCATATCTTTTTACAGGATTTGCTATTTTTTGTTCGGCTTTTTTTACCGCATTGAACAACGGACAGATATCGGCACTGATATCTTTTTTGCGGACATTCGTTTTTGAACTTGGAGCAGTGTTGATACTGCCGGTTTTGTTTGGCTTGGATGGTATTTGGTTCTCGATTGTTTTTGCTGAGCTGATGGCCGCTGCTGTCGGAAGCGTATTTATGACTGTTTTACGTAAAAAGTATTATTATTAAGAAAGTGAATAATAGAGATGATGCTTCAAAATAAAAGGCTTACGATACATAGGATTCGTGGAGAGATAATATAATGAAGATCACAGTGATCAATGGAACCGAAAAACACGGTGTGACATACAAAATGAAAGAAATGTTCGTTGAACAGCTCAGAGATGATGCAGAAATCACGGAGTATTATCTTCCAAGAGATTGTCCGGATTTTTGCGCCGGATGTATGATGTGCTTTTCAGATAAACAGCATCTTTGTAAAGATGCCGGATATGTTCAGAAGATTGAGAAGTCATTGCTTGAAGCGGATCTGCTGGTCTTTACTTCGCCTGCATATGTTTTTCATGCAACCGGTGCTATGAAGGCAATGCTGGATCATTTCGGTTATCGCTGGATGCCTCACCGTCCTGCAAAGGAAATGTTCGGAAAGCGTGCGGTGATCATCACCCAGTGCCTCGGTGCAGGTGGAAGGTCTACAGCACAGGATATCAAGGACAGCCTTTCCTGGTGGGGCATTTCTTCGATCAGGGTTATAAGTTTCAGGCTGATGTCAGACATTGACTGGAACAAGCTCGAAGAAAAAAAGAAAGCATTCTTCCAAAAGAAGCTGAGCAGTGCTGCAGCAAAAATGAGAGCCATAAATTATAACAAACCGGCTTATACCGGTCTTGCGGTGAAGGCAAAATTTTATGCCGTCAGAATGCTGCAGACAAGTCTCGGAAAAAAGAATCCGGAATATACTGATTACAGGTATTGGAATGAGAACGGCTGGCTTGGTAAAGCAAGACCCTGGAAATAGACTCTTATGAAAATATAATGAATATCGGCAGACTGCTGCAGATCCTGCCTGAAGAGAATAGGAAGGATGACCATATTATCTTCAGTGCGGGATAAGATGAGTGTATAATGATGGAGGATAAGGTTTTAGTCAGGAGAGAGGAAATATGAGCAGATTAAAGGAACTTCGCAAATACGTTGACAGCGAGATAAACAAAATGGAGGACTCTGATAAACGTACCAGTGCGATAGCACATCTCTACGGAGTGTCTCTTGCAGCTACTATGATAGCAAAGAAGCGAGGACTTGATCCGGAGATCGCATCTATGGCGGCAATGCTCCATGACCTGCACGCTTATAAAACAGGCTCGTATGATGACCATGCTCATAAAGGAGCGGATCTGGCACGGGAGATACTTGGAGTACTAAAACTGACTGATGATACCGAGACTGAAACGATATGCTCTGCCATTTATCATCACGACGACAAGCTGGTCGAGGACAGCCCGATGGATGAAGTCCTGAAGGATGCGGATGTGATACATCATTGCATGAATGATATGTCAAAGCCTGTAAAGGAAAAGGAGCAGGCGCGCTTTGAAAAACTATGTACAGAGTTTGGGATGGATCGCCAGTGAGTATCCAGCTTGAAAACCGGCGATGCAGCTTGGATGAGAATAAATGAGAATTTCGGAAAAATGTGCAGACTGCCTGTATGACAGACAAAAGAACAGGACAGACAATGAGGAGTATCTGTCAGAGATCCGGAAGCTTCTTGAGAATCGGAAGGAAACGGATACCAGTCCTTATATGGTCTATCTGTTTAACAAGGTGCATGTAAGGTGCTTCGGAACAGGGGCAGATTATAAGGATATCAAGAAGAATTACAACGATCTGGTGCTTTGTATGGAAGACTCCTTAAGGGATGGGATCGAGAAGGCGGAGGATCCTCTTGCCAAAGCGCTGATCATGGCGCGGGTTGGGAACTATATTGACTTTGGAGCCATGAACCACGTGGATCAGGAAGAGTTTCTGTCACTTTTTCAGGATACGGAAATGAGAGAGGATGACAGGCAGACCTATGATTCCTTTCTTAAAAACTGTGCCAAGGGAAGGAACTTTCTTTTGGTTTGTGACAACTGTGGTGAGATCGTACTGGATAAGCTGCTTTTGGAACAGCTTGCAAGGCGCTTTCCGAATCTGACCATGAAAGCTCTGGTTCGAGGCGGAGAGGTTCTTAATGATGCGACAACAGAAGATGCAGCTTATGTCGGACTCGATAATGTGGCAGAGATCATATCAAACGGGGAGGCTATAGCAGGAACTGTATATGACATGATGCCTGAGACGGCTAAGAAGTCATTGGATGAAGCAGACGTGGTGCTGGCCAAAGGGCAGGGCAATTATGAAACCATGTCCGATCAGGGACGGCATATCTTCTATGAGCTGCTGTGTAAGTGTGATCTCTTTACAAGCAGATTCAAGGTCCCCAGACTTACAGGGATATTTATTGAGGAAGGCTGATCCGGCGGCTGGCCTGTAAGGTATATGCAGTTAGAACGGAAGAAGATGCGAGCTGAAAGACGGGAGAAGACAGATGTTTAGAGAAATGAGACGGTTTAAGCAACAGATCAGCGAAGAAGAGTGCATACGGATCCTTAAGGAAGAACCAAGAGGCGTATTATCAATGATAGGAGATGAAGGATATCCATATGGGATTCCCCTTGATCATTGGTACGATGAGGCTGACGGTAAGCTGTATTTCCATTGTGCCAAAGAGGGGCATAAACTGGACGCCATAGAAAGATGCGATAAAGTCAGCTACTGCGTTTATGACAAGGGCTTTCGTAAGGATGGTGAGTGGGCACTGAACATCAACAGCGTTGTGATCTTTGGACGCATGAAACTTGTTTCGGATGCAGATAAGACGAGGGAGATATGCACTAATCTGTGCAGGAAGTTCACAGATGATGAGGAATTTCTGCAGAACGAACTGACCAACGCTCTTCCGAGGGTGCAGTGTCTGGAAATGACGATAGAGCATATGACCGGAAAGCTGGTCAATGAATCGTGAGTATATGCCGGATCACGAGGAATTGAGCAAGGCCGGTTGTGATCAAATATCGAGGGACTTTGTTATTCCTGGGTTCAGCTAATTATCTTAGTCATATTGGCAGCAGGCCCTTGTAAGAGAAATCAGAGAAGAGCTTGCTACAGACATAGAGGTTCATGATCTGGTAGATATCATCGACTATGACTATGAGACTTTCCACCTTCATATGTACTGCTTTTGGGCAACAGTAAAGAATGGACACCTGTCATTGCTTGAACATGAAGCCGCCAAATGGGTTGACAAGAACAATATTAGTGATATCAATTGGTTGCCTGCTGATGAAAGCCTTATAAACAAAATATTTCAATAACAATTCTTGAGGATGAATGATAATGCGCATTAAGGTTTCAGTTTATGGTCAGACACTTCATGATATTGATCTTCTCAGGCTGGGAACTCTTAAGGATTGTTCTGTTGATGCAGAGTTCAATCATACTTCTAAAGACGGTGAGACAAATA
>CADCRB010000061.1 GCA_902803745.1 uncultured Lachnospiraceae bacterium | reverse complement strand
CAATACGAGTGCGTTGTGGGAGTTAGCTTGGCTGAGCGTTGGCTCTGACCGAGAAAAGCATATTTCATCCCGAAAACCAAAAATAACAAACACATAAATGTATAGATTATTGATTTTCTGATGAAAATCCATAATCCATGAGTACTTAATGCTATCGTCATTGGTAGTCATATTGGAAATAAACAGAAGAATATAGTAAAATATCAGATTAAGTCATTCGACAGAATGCAAAGAGAAAGAAAAAACACGGAAAGGAGGGAGATATGTCAGATTTTTTGATAGACAGAGGACAGCTTGACTCTGTCATGGAATATCATAATCCGGAAGAGCTCTTCAGAGAGCTCGTGGCAAAGCTTAAAAAATATCATCCCTCCGGCGACATCTCCATGATAGATAAGGCTTACGCCATAGCGCAGGAAGCGCATGATGGGCAGAGAAGAAAGTCAGGTGAACCTTATATAGTCCATCCTCTCTGCGTGGCTATAATCCTTGCCGATCTGGAGATGGATAAAGAGACGATAGCTGCCGGTCTGCTGCATGATGTCGTCGAAGACACCGTGATGACAAATGAAGACATCGAGCGTGAATTCGGAGATGACGTGGCTGCACTTGTTGACGGCGTCACAAAGATGAGCAAGCTTCAGTACAACGGCGATAAGGTTGAGTTTCAGGCAGATAACTTAAGAAAAATGTTCCTTGCCATGGCAAAGGACATCCGTGTCATCATAATAAAGCTCGCAGACCGTCTTCATAATATGCGGACGCTTCAGTATCAGTCCCCGGAAAAGCAGATCGAAATAGCAAGGGAAACGCTGGAGATCTATTCGCCGATAGCTCAGAGACTCGGTATCTCAAAGATCAAGGTAGAGCTGGACGATCTGTCGCTTAAGTATCTTCGTCCGGATGTATATTATGATCTTGTCCAGAAGATAGCCCAGAAACGTGAGGAAAGAGAACAGTTCCTTCATTCCATCGTGGATGAAGTAAAGAAGCATATGGAGGATGCCGGGATCAAGGCGTAGGTCGACGGCAGGGTGAAGCATTTCTTTTCCATATATAAGAAGATGACCAACCAGGACAAGACCCTGGATCAGATATTTGACCTTTTTGCGGTCCGAATATATGTGGACACGGTTAAGGACTGCTACGCGGCTCTGGGCATAATTCATGAGATGTATAAGCCGATCCCCGGACGTATCAAGGATTATATCTCCATGCCTAAGGAGAATATGTATCAGTCACTGCATACGACTCTCATCGGTCATTCCGGTATTCCCTTTGAGATACAGATTCGTACCTATGACATGCACAAGACCGCAGAATACGGCATAGCGGCTCACTGGAAATATAAGGAAGCCTCCAACGGCGAGAATCCCGATATGCAGGAGGAAGAAAAGCTGGCCTGGCTCAGACAGATACTTGAGTGGCAGCAGGATATGTCTGACAGTCAGGAATTCCTGCAGTCGATCAAGGGAGATCTGAATCTGTTTTCCGACCAGGTGTACTGCTTTACACCGCAGGGAGATGTAAAGACCCTTCCTTTCGGATCGACTCCCGTTGACTTTGCGTATTCCATCCATTCTGCCGTGGGCAACAAGATGATAGGAGCAAGAGTCAACGGAAAGCTCGTAAATATTAATTATCAGATCCAGAACGGCGACCGCGTCGAGATAATAACCTCTCAGAACTCTAACGGACCGTCTATGGACTGGCTCAAGATAGTAAAGTCCACTCAGGCAAAAAACAAGATCAATCAGTGGTTCAAGCATGAGCTGAGAGAAGATAATATAGTAAGAGGCAAGGAGATATTCGCTTCCTACTGCAAATCCCACGGCCTTAAGGCATCCAATCTGATGAAGGGCGAGTACATGGACGAGGTAATGTCCAAATACGGCTTTACGGAATGGGATGCTGTCTATGCCGCCATCGGGCATGGAGGACTCAAAGAGGGTCAGGTCGTAAACAAGATGCAGGAGCTTTATGAGAGAGATCATGCAAAGCATGTATCTGATGATGAGATACTTAAAGACCTCGACGAAAAGACGAGAAAAAGCTTAAAGCGCAAGAGGAGCGGAGGGATCGTGGTCCGCGGTGTGCATGATGTATCCGTCAGATTTTCCAAGTGCTGCGCTCCGCTTCCGGGAGATGAGATAGTGGGATTCGTGACAAGAGGACGGGGAATATCCATACACCGTACCGACTGTGTGAACGTGATGGGACTTACGGAGCTCGAAAGAGGCCGGCTCATTGAAGCGGAATGGGACAAAAAGGTCATGAAGGGCGGTACGGATGAAACCTACCTTGCAGAGATAAATATATACGCGAATAACCGAAGCGGACTTTTGGTTGATATATCAAAGATCTTTACAGAAGCGGGCCTGGATATCAGAAGCATCAACTCCATGGCTTCAAAGCAGGATGTTATGACAGTGACGCTTGGCTTTGAGATACACAATACTGCTGAGCTTGAAGGTATGATAAACAAGCTGAGGCGTGTCGACAGCGTGATAGATATAGAAAGGGCGAGCGGATGATGATAAAGAGCATGGTCCTGGGACCGGTCCAGACAAATGTCTATTTTATAATAAACGAAGAGACCAGGGGATGCGTGATCGCGGATCCGGCAGATGATCCGGAGCGTATCATAAGCTTCATGGAACGGGAAGGGCTTAAGCCTGAGGCACTCATCCTGACCCACGGACATTATGATCATATCGCAGCTGTGGAGGGAGTGCTTAACCGGTGGAAGATACCGGTTTATGCATCTACTGATGAAGAAAAGCTTCTGGGTGACGTGGAGCTGAATCACTCTCTTATGTCATATGGCAGAGGCATCACGGTAAAAGCAGATGTGCTGCTTAAGGACGGGGAAGAATTTGATGCCGCCGGCATAAATTTTAGGTGCATTCATACCCCGGGACATACTGCGGGATACTGCTGCTATCTTATTGAATCAATGAAAGCACTTATCTCCGGGGATACACTTTTTG
>CADCRB010000060.1 GCA_902803745.1 uncultured Lachnospiraceae bacterium | reverse complement strand
GAAGGATCAGCTCCTGCGGGTCCGCCGCCCGGTATGGGAGGCCCGCCGCCCGGTGCCGGGAATGTCTGGGAAATAGACCTTAAAGAAGGAATAGAGACCTGCGGTGATGAAGAAACATATAATGCCGTTGTGGATGCATATCTTGAGATTCAGGATGAGAATGCGGAAAAGCTGGAGCGTTTTATCAAGACCGATGACTGGCAGAACTATATGATAATAGTCCATGCCATTAAATCCTCATCCTTAACAGTGGGCGCGAGGAATTTCGGAGGATTTTCTATGAGCGTGGAGAGCGCTGCAAAGGATTATCTTGCGGGTAATAATATAGAAAGGAATCTGGGATATCTCAGGGGATCGTATAATTCTTATGCGACTGCATATGCCGCGGTCTGTAATGCTCTGAGAAGATACAGGAGTGGGGAGTGATCTGCCTGCCTTACAGCGCACATCTGAAGACCCTGGATCAGCGTAGGGGATGAGATCTCAAAATGTTACGTAATTGTTACGGTATTCCTTGACATTTACATAAATATAGGTATAAAATGACAAGCATATTTGCGGATATAGCACAGTGGTTAGTGCGCCGGCTTCCCAAGCCGGACACACGGGTTCGATTCCCGCTATCCGCTTTTGTTTTTTTCAGACAGGGCGCAATAGCGCCTGTATATTTTTTATAGGAGATGATATATGAAAAAAAGAACTTTGTTTTTTGCGATCGGTCTTGCGACAGCGCTTGTATTCACGGGCTGCGGAGGTAAAGACGAGGAGGCAACTGAGGAGGCATCTACAGAGGCAGCCCAGGGCCCGGCTATGGTGATGCAGGAGGTTCAGCCAGATCAGACTGAGGCTCCCGCGGCAGAAGAAGAGTCGGATACACCACCTGACGGAATGGTGGCCAATCCGCTGACCGGCGAGTGGATAGATGAGTCGCTTGCGGATCAGAGACCTATTGCCGTGATGGTGGATGATGAGAAGACTGCTTTGCCGCATTTTGGTGTGTCTGAAGCAGATATAATCTATGAGATCATGAACAGCACCCAGAACGACGGCGTGACCAGATTTATGTGCATGTTTAAGGATTATAATTCTGTCAAGCAGATCGGATCGATCAGAAGTACGAGACCTACAAACCTGCAGACCTTTACCGAGTGGAATGCGGTGCTCTGCCATGACGGTGGACCTTTCTATAACGATATGTTTTATGATAATCCATACGTTGAGAGATTCTCAGGCACATTCTCCAGAGTTAACAACGGAAAGCCGAGAGAATTTACCGAGTACGCTCTTGAGGGTGATGTTGATAAGAACTTTAAGAATACAGGTTACTCAAAGACCTATAATGAGTATTATAAGGGTGAGCATTATAAATTTGCGACAAGGGCAAACCCGAATACTTTAGATCAGTATTCAAATGCGCAGACTGCAAATAAGGTAACACTTGCTTTTCATCATAACAAGCCCTGGCTTGAGTATAATGCCGATGAGGGTGTGTACTATTACTTCCAGTATGGAGACAAGGAAGTTGATGCAGGAAACGGCAACAAGCAGGTATGCTTTAAGAACCTTCTGATACAGGGAGCACGTCTTGAGAAGCTTGATGATCACGGTTATATGTTCCTTCATACCAATGACAGTGACTACTCCGGTGACGAGAAACGTGAGGGCTATTATATCACCAACGGTAAGGCGATAAAGGTTACCTGGACAAAGGAGGATGATACCAGTCCTACACATTACTTTGATGAAAACGGCGATGAGATCAAGATCAACGTCGGAAAGACATATGTGGCAATAATGCCCAAAGATGATTTTGCGGAAACAAAGATAGAGTGATGATCACAGAGAAGGATCTGTACGGAATAAAGCATTATATTTACGGTGAGGCATATTACGGGTCAGACAGGGGCAAGCGCTTTCGTCTGGCCCGCGAGCCTTTAAAGGAAGTGGTCTACTGCTCTGAAGAGGAGAGAATGGCTGATAATCCCAAGCTTCGAGCCGAGGTCTGGTTCGGAAAGCTGGGATATGAGAAAACACCGGAAGAAGAGATAAGGTCGCGTGACTTCGAATTCAGCGAAGACGGATATAAAGAAGCTGTAGCCTGGCTGAATGAGGTTCAGGAGGAAGAAGGCTGATATAAAAAACAAGAATCTGTCTTATATCAGGGCGAGGATTTCGGCGGGAGCTGACACTATGATGTCTGCTCCCGCTTTTTCAAGCTCTTCTCTGTCTCTGAAACCCCAAAGTACGCCGATCGTGTGCATGCCGGCGCTTTTTCCGGTTTTCATGTCAGTATTTGTATCGCCGACATATATGCATCTGTCAGGACGTACCTGCATCCTTTCGGCCAGGTACAGGGCTCCGGCAGGGTCAGGCTTTCTGGGATAGCTGTCCATCTGTCCAAGGACTTCAACGAAGGTTCCGTCCGGATATACAGAGGAAACGACTTTGCAGGCCTGCTTATGCGGCTTGTTGGAGAAGATGGCGCATTTTATGCCTTTATTATTGAGATTTTTTAACAGCTCCGGCATTCCGTCATATGCAACCACTCCGTCCGCGCAGTGATCCGAGAGAAACGCCAGATATTTTTCGAAGACTTCTTCCAGAAAGGGTTCGTCCTCTGAGCCATGATATCTGTCTTTATATGACAGTAATCTCTGCATCTGGACTCTTGATCCGTCTCCTACGAAGTATTTATATTTTTCTGTTTCAGCAGGGGTTAATCCGTATTCTGATATCACTGAATTTGCACAGAATGCAAGGTTTTCAAGAGTGTTGGCGGTTGTGCCGTCGAGATCAAAGATTGCAGCATCGTAATTATTCATACTAAACCTCTAGGAAATATAAAAATTTTTCTTGCCATATGCATATTCTACCATTATAATGATCTGAAAGACAATGATCGTATTGGATATTATGAAAGGAGGTCTGAATTTGTCTGATATAAAGAACATAAGGATGATAGCTGCAGGTGCTTCTCTGGCAGCTATGACCTGTGTGGCGACAATGGTGATAAAAATACCAACTCCCACAATGGGATACGTACATCCCGGTGACTGCTTTGTGTTGCTTGCGGGTTTCATGCTGGGATCTGTCACCGGCGGGGTATCGGCGGGGATAGGATCTATGCTGTCTGATCTGCTTGGAGGATATGCGGCATGGGCGCCGGGGACCTTCATAATAAAATTTCTGACTGCCTACGTGGCGGCGCTGGTTTTCAGAGGGCTTTCAAGGAATAATAACATGCGTCTGTCCATGAAAGCTGTTCTGGCTGGAACGGCAGGGGAAATCGTAATGATAACAGGCTATTTTTTATATAATATCCTGGTGCTTACAGTTATAAGTACCGGTAGTGAGGCAGTTGCAGTCGGTGCTGCAGTGACGCAGTCTGCTGCGGAGATACCTTTCAATGTCGTGCAGGGACTGACCGGTATTGTATTAGCGGCTGCCCTTATTCCTGTGCTTGAAAAGATCAATCCTGCTGCAGAATAAAAGGCTGCCTTTAAGGCAGCCTTGATCATATCATCATTTGTCCGGAGTCAGACCTGAAGACCGGTGAAAATGCCGCACATACTGAGCGCAAAATCAAGAGGATAAAGCTGAACCATAATGGAGTCCATGATCTTAGGTTCTATCTCGAGTCTGAAGCCGATCTTTACAAACAGATCTGAAGGGTTGTCAAACATCTTCTCGAAGACCTTTACCGAATTTACATCTATCATTTCTACTGAAGGAGTGCTGATATCTATGGGTCTGCGAAGCATTGTTGACATCGAGGTTGCGGCGCTGCCCATCATCTGATTCATCGCTTCGGATACAGCGCTCTTTTGCAGCTCGCCTACCTCTCCCGTCACATTAGTGCCCGGACCTCCCATCATGAGATCAGTCATTACGAGAACATCATGCTCCTTAAGGATAAAAATATTGTTTCCGGTAATACCTTTGACGTAGTGGATATTAACAAAGACACAGGTCTTGTCGTAGTCATCTAAAGCAGCGCTTCGTCTGATCAGTTCAACCTTGGGTGTAGTGATATCAACCTTGTGCTGAACCATCATAGACAAAGTCGTCGCAGAATTTCCCATAGTGATATTTGCGATCTCTCCGAGGATGTCTATCTGGAGCGGTGTAAGTGAATCAGCCATTATCTGCTCTGTTCTCCTATCTATTAAATATCAGACAGCCGTTCTCAAAGCTGTGATCAAAACCCGGACTGGTGATCCAACCGAATCGTAATGATTATCTTACCACAAAAACTGGCTCGATAAAACCCATTTTATTTAGAGCTTTTCGGTGGAATGAGGATATAAAAGCGATTTTTACAAGATGTAGTGCGGATGAAGATCCCTGTGTACAAAATAGACTTCAAAACGGGCTCTGATTCTGATACAATTCTTTTTGTAACTTGGATGATAATCAGGGGGCACCGAAACTCCTTGAAGAGAATACGGAGGTTTGAAATGGCTTGGTATGACGAGGCGATCTTTTATCATATTTATCCTTTGGGACTCCTGGGCTGTCCGCATGAGAATGACTATGGGGATCCTGTGCACAGGCTGCCGAAGTTAAGCAAGTGGATAAAGCACGTCCGGGATATGGGATTTAACGGGATCTATATTGGTCCTCTCTTTGAGTCTGTAGGGCATGGCTATGAGACTACTGACTATAAAAAGCTTGACAGCAGACTGGGAACCAATGATGATCTGAAGAACTTTGTTTCAGCCTGCCACAAGGAAGGAATTCGAGTGATCCTGGATGCGGTCTTTAATCATACCGGACGTGATTTCTTTGCGTTCAAGGATATCAAAGAGCATAGGGAAGGATCAAAATATCTGGGCTGGTATGCGGGAGTCAATCTATACGGGAATAACAGCTTTAACGATGGCTTTTCCTATGAAAACTGGGGAGGATATGATCTTCTGGCCAGACTGAATCAGAAAAATCCTGAGGTGCAGGGATACATAGCTGATGTTATCAGATTCTGGGTTGATGAATTTGATATAGACGGACTCAGGCTTGATGCGGCGGATGTACTGGATTTTGATTTTATGAGGATGCTTCGAAGGGTGGCGGATGAGGTAAAGCCGGAATTCTATCTTATGGGAGAGGTCATACATGGTGAATATATACGATGGGAAAGAGATGCCGGGATACATGCCGTGACGAATTATCATCTCCATAAAGCCCTTTATTCGGGACATAACGACCATAATTATTTTGAAATAGCACATACTGTGAAGCGGCTTTATGATATGGGCGGAGGTGACCCGATGGGACTGAGGCTCTATAATTTTGCTGATAATCACGATGTAGAGCGTATTTATTCGCGGCTCAATAATAAAGCTCATTTTGTACCGCTCCATATACTTTTGTATACTCTGCCGGGTATTCCTTCTGTGTATTACGGTTCGGAATTCGGTGTCGAAGGAAAGAAGGGTGGAGGCGATGACTGGGGGATACGTCCGGCTCTTATGCTGGATGAGTGCCTTGGAGATGATGGTTACAGGCAACGCTCGGAGATAATAAAGGCATTGGGGAAGATACGCCGTTCTGTTCCTTGTCTTTCATATGGAGCATATGAGCAGAAGCTCCTTACTAACAGACAGTATTGCTTCCTTCGAGTTATGGGGGAAGCGGCTGCAGCAGTCGCAGTAAATAATGACGAAAACCCGGCGCGGGTTGACATAAATGTGCCGGGAGGAAAATATAAAGCGATGCTTTCCGGAGAAGAGATAGATGCTTCCGGAGGAAATATTCATTATGAACTTAAAGCGTCTGATGGTGAGATATTTGTCAGGCTCGGGGCTGACGATGGAGAAATACTGCCTGATACCAGAGTAGGGAAGTCCGGAAAAGTCACAGAGCCAAAAGAGGCAAAAAAGCGCACAGATGCTGAAGGGAAAGAGAATTTCAGAGACGGGGTAAATGAAACGGCGGCAAAAAAAGATACGGTTGACATAAACCGAGATATCCCTAAAAACGACG
>CADCRB010000059.1 GCA_902803745.1 uncultured Lachnospiraceae bacterium | reverse complement strand
CCTGCATTTCCATCTGCTGCGTCAGAAAATCTTGTCGTAGCCCGCTACGACTTCGATTTTCTTTCTTGCAGAATGAAAATGCATTCTACGCGATTAGTCCAAAGATGAACGTGTCAGTACACTAGGCGGATTTCTCCTGGTCGGCACGGATCTTTGCGTAAACCCGGCTCATAGTCATACCCTGGACGATAGTGGTAAAAGCAACCACTGCATAAGTGCCGCCCATTATGATACGGTATGTCTCGTCTGATATCATATGCTTTGTGCTCATGGCAAGGGCAATACAAAGCGCACCTCTCAAACCGCCCCAGGTCATAAGTTTGATAAAGTTCCATTTCTTAAATCCGTCAGGTATCGGTCCCATGATAAAGGTGCAGATACCGACACTGCCTCCGCGTCCAATGAGATTGCATATTATTGAAAACGTAGCGACGGCTATGAGGTAGGGGGTGGTAAGTATATTGATGAAAGAAAGTCCGAGTATAACATAAAGGACCGAATTGAGCAGATTATCAAGTATTCCCCAGAAGGTGTCGAAATCCTGGAGGTTCCATATTTTTCCCTTTCGTTCAAAATGGTTGCGGAGAGAAGAGAAGAGCACACCGCATACGACTGATGCTATGGCTCCCGAAAACTCCAGCTTGTCACATATGACATAAGCAAGTGATACTGCCAGAATGCTGGTAAAGATCTGTCTTGCTACGTCCTCTGTCCTGTAAAAAATAAAAAAGCAAACGGCAGTGACTGCAATTCCCACTGCGACGGCTCCGAACAGTTCCCTGAACAATACCCTGAAAAATCCGCCGCCTTCGGAAGCCGTGATCATTCCGGAGAAGCATACAAAAAGAGCCACGCCGACACCGTCATTCAGCAGAGATTCGCTTTCTATAAGGAAGCTTATATCCTTTGGCAGTCCGAATTTATTTAATATGCTGGTGGCAGCTATGGGATCGGTAGGAGCTACAATGCTTCCAAACATCATGCATACCGGCAGACTGAAGCCAAGGCCCAGGATCTTTGATACAAGGAAGAAGAGTCCCCCGTAAAATACCGCTCCCAGCAGGGTAGCCAGCAGGGAAAGTATGGCTATTGGCCTTTTAAGTCTTTCAAAGTCCCTTAACTTCATATGACAGGAGCCTGCATAGAGCATGAAGCAGAGCACTCCCTTCATAAGATAGTCTTCAAGATCAAAAGATACGAAACGGTTCAGGATCGCAGTGGCTTTTGGATCCGGGATAAATGAATTAACCACAAGCACCAGGCCTCCGAGTATCATGGCAAAGAGCATCAGGGAGATCTCGTAGGTTATCTTTGTTTTACGTTCATTAAAGTAACCAAAGGCTACAATAAGAAACATTATTATTACTACATACGAAAGAAAATCAGTCATATCCGGCTCCTTTATTAAATAATACTGAAGATTAATATACACTATGTCCTATCAATTCTCAATATACCCGGAAGCCACATTATGTTGACTTTTTTTGTGTTAATCGCTATAGTAATTGAGTTGTTTTATGTCGAATGGAGGGCGATATGCATAGCAAGGTTTTTCAGCTTCTCGTGGATAATACATCCGGTGTGCTTTCAAGGATATCGGGACTTTTTTCGAGAAGAGGCTATAATATAGAAAGCATTACGGCCGGTACCACCTCGGATCCCAGATATACCAGGATCACTATCGTGGCGACCGGTGATGAAGAGATCCTGGAGCAGATAGAGAAGCAGGTCAGGAAACTCACTGATGTAAGGAGCATTATAGAGCTCAAGCCGGATTCTTCTGTCTACAGAGAGCTTTGCATGATAAAGGTCGAGACCGACAACGCGGATCAGAGGGTTCAGGTAGCGTCTGTGGTAGATATGTTCAGGGCAAGAGTCATCGATGTGGCGGATGAGTCACTTATCATAGAAATAGTCGGAAATACCCAAAAGGTCGATGCATTTATCAAGATCATGGAGGGCTACAGGATACTGGAGATCGCCCGCACGGGAATAGCCGGACTTACAAGGGGTAAGGACGAGATAGTACAGCTGCCTTAATTGCACACAACGGTCAGGGTATCAAAACTGTCCGTTAATTATAAAAAGATAATTTAAAATATGAAAGGACATTGAAAATCATGGAAAACGCTAATCTTGAGAATCCTATCTTTTACCAGAATGACTGCAATCTGTCGCTTCTTCAGGACAAGACCATTGCCATCGTAGGCTATGGAAGCCAGGGACATGCGCATGCCCTTAACCTTAAAGAGTCAGGCTGCAATGTTATTATCGGACTGTATGAGGGATCAAAGAGCTGGAAGAAGGCCGAAGAGCAGGGACTTAAGGTTTTCACCACTGCTGAGGCTGCTAAGAAGGCAGATATCATAATGATCCTTATTAATGATGAGAAGCAGGCCAAAATGTACAAGGAGGATATAGAGCCCAATCTTGAATCAGGTAATATGCTGATGTTTGCCCATGGTTTCAATATCAATTACAAGCTCATCGTTCCTCCGAAGGATGTGGACGTAACGATGATAGCTCCCAAGGCTCCCGGACATACTGTAAGAAGCGAGTATCAGGCAGGTAAAGGCACTCCCTGTCTTATAGCCGTATATCAGGACTATACAGGCAAGGCGAAGGATATGGCTCTGGCATATGCCGCAGGAATAGGCGGTGCAAGAGCGGGCGTGCTCTGGACCACCTTCAAGACCGAGACCGAGACCGATCTTTTCGGTGAGCAGGCAGTGCTTTGCGGAGGTGTATGCAAGCTTATGCAGACAGGCTTTGAGGTGCTTACAGAGGCAGGCTATGATCCCAGAAATTCATATTTTGAGTGTATCCATGAGATGAAGCTTATCGTAGATCTTATCTATCAGTCAGGCTTTGCCGGAATGAGATACTCCATCTCCAATACAGCTGAGTACGGTGACTATACCACAGGTCCCAAGATCATTACTGAGGACACAAAGAAGGCAATGAAGAAGGTACTTGCTGATATACAGGATGGTACCTTTGCGAAGGATTTCCTTCTCGATATGAGCGAAGCAGGCGGTCAGGTTCACTTCAACCAGATGAGACGCATCGCATCAGAGCATCCTTCAGAGAAGGTCGGAAGCGAGATAAGGAAACTTTACAGCTGGTCTGATGAGGATAAGCTCATAAATAACTAAGGAATTAATCGGGAGATATACGGTATGGGAATGACAATGTCACAAAAGATACTGGCAGCCCACGCGGGCCTGCCGGAGGTAAAGGCGGGGCAGCTTATAGAGGCGTCTCTCGACCTTGTACTCGGAAACGATATAACGACTCCCGTAGCCATCAGTGTGATGGACGGATTTAAGAGTGACAGCGTTTTTGATAAAGATAAGATCGCTCTGGTGATGGACCATTTCATACCGAATAAGGACATAAAGTCTGCAGAGAACTGCAAATGCTGCAGGGAATTTGCTGCAAAACATGAACTGACGAATTATTTTGATGTAGGTAAAATGGGGATCGAGCATGCGCTGCTCCCGGAGGCCGGACTCACCGTTGCGGGAGATCTTATCATACGCGCAGATTCCCATACCTGCACTTATGGCGCTCTCGGAGCATTTTCCACTGGAGTCGGCTCCACGGATATGGCTGCCGGGATGGCTACCGGAAAAGCCTGGTTTAAGGTTCCCGAGGCCATCAGATTTAACATTGTGGGAGAGAAACCCGAGTATGTTTCCGGCAAGGATCTCATCCTTCATATCATAGGAATGATAGGTGTGGACGGGGCCCTTTACCGCTCTATGGAATTTACGGGAGAGGGGATACGGAACCTTAATATCGACGACAGGCTTACCATAGCGAACATGGCTATAGAGGCGGGCGCAAAGAACGGCATTTTCCCTGTCGATGAAATAGCAGAAGAGTATATCAAAGCACATGGAGACAGACCGTATAAGGTATATGAGGCTGATCCTGATGCTGTGTATGCCGGGGAATATACGATAGATCTGTCAAAGCTCCGCCCCACGGTATCCTATCCGCATCTTCCTTCCAATACAAAGACTGTAGATGAGGCTGTGAAGGATAATATAAAGATCGACCAGGCCGTG
This sequence comes from uncultured Lachnospiraceae bacterium, assembly GCA_902803745.1. Classification (GTDB taxonomy): domain Bacteria; phylum Bacillota; class Clostridia; order Lachnospirales; family Lachnospiraceae; genus NK4A144. Next base: position 201 of record CADCRB010000059.1, on the reverse strand, counting down.
ATCGGAAGCTGCACCAACGGAAGGATATCGGATCTTAGGGCAGCTGCTGATCTTATAAAGGGTAAAAAGATCGCGGACGGGGTAAGATGCATAGTTATACCGGGAACTCAGAAGATATATCTTAAGGCGCTTGAGGAAGGGCTTATCTAGATCTTCATTGAGGCCGGAGCGATCGTATCAACTCCTACCTGCGGACCTTGT
>CADCRB010000058.1 GCA_902803745.1 uncultured Lachnospiraceae bacterium | reverse complement strand
AGGGCTGTTTGATCCTCGATAGCTCAATGGTAGAGCATTCGGCTGTTAACCGAAGGGTTGCTGGTTCGAGCCCAGCTCGGGGAGTTTTTAGGAGCTTTAGCTCAGTTGGTTAGAGCAACCGGCTCATAACCGGTCGGTCCAGGGTTCGAGTCCCCGAAGCTCCATAGACCATGCGAAGGCATGGTCTTTTTATTCTTGCAGATATTTTTAGATCTAATAGAGTGAGCGGAAGAGCATGACAAGGGAAGACATAGACAGGATAGTAAGGGCACAATTCAGGCTGGATACGAACTGCTCTCCTGAAGATGAAGCAGAAAAGATAATAAATATAAATGTATCTTCTCCTAAAGAGGGGGCCAGGTACTTTGACGATATTCTCCCTTATTTCAGAGCCATAATTTATCATGGTGAAATGTATATGTGTGCTGACAGCGAAATAATTGACTGGTGCAGGGAGAAATATTCGCTATATAAACCCGAATGGTTTTGCAAATATAAAAACCTCCGTGAATTGGACGGTAAACTTTTGGAAAAAGGATACAGGATAAAGGATACCCATGTATATTGTCTTCCGGATACCGGTTTTGAGGGTTATGATTTTGATGCACCATATGAGGTAAAGTGGTATGACAGGGAAGAGATAATGAAGCTTAGGGATGATAATCCATTTACGAATGCGCTTGCTTTTATACCTGACTGTCCGGATGTGATATCAGTGGCGGCTTTGGATGATAATGGCATTCCTGTCGCTATGGCGGGGGCGTCGGAGGACTGTGATGCACTCTGGCAGATAGGTATAGATGTAAAACCGGAATATGGGCATAGGGGAATAGCGGTATATCTTGTGACCATGCTGAAAGAAAGGATCCTGGAGATGGGAAAGATACCGTTTTACGGTACGTCGGAGAGTCATTCAAATTCGCTTAACGTGGCGATAAAGTCGGGATTCCTGCCTGCTTTTACGGAGGTGTTTTGCTGTAAATATCGTCAGTAACAGCTTGACAGATGAAATGTTGTCGAGTATTATACGATTTGCTGAATATAGACGATGGATTGCAGATGCAATTTTGATTGTGCTGGTTGATAAACGTGAAAGGGAAACACGTTTATAAATCCTTCGGACAGGATTCCTGCGAATCCTGCCAAATACGAAATCAAAATTTCTGATGCAATTTTGATTTCTGCGCAAGTAGCTCAGCTGGATAGAGCGTCTGGCTACGGACCAGAAGGTCGCGAGTTCGAATCTTGTCTTGCGCATAGTCTGAAGACCCTGTGAAACAACACAGGGTCTTTATTTTGCCAGCAGCGGATTTATTCGGTTGTTTGACGGGATCGGGATAATGTCTTATTGTTAGATGCATGGTTAAATTATTCCTTTGTGAAGACGAGATCGTCATGCGTGACGGTATAAAAAAACATATCGACTGGGAGAAAGAGGGCATAGAATTTGCCGGGGAGGCCTCTGACGGAGAACTTGCCTATCCGATGATACTCGAGATAAAGCCGGATATTCTTCTTACTGATATTAAGATGCCTTTTATGGACGGATTGGAGCTTTCCGAGCTGGTGAAGAAGGAGCTGCCGGACATAAAGATAATCATACTTTCGGGGTATGATGAATTCGCCTATGCCCAAAGAGCGGTTTCGCTAGGGGTAACGGAATATCTGCTTAAGCCGATATCTCCCGCTAAATTGAAGGAATCCATCAGATCCGTGGCCGAAAAAATCGAAGAAGAAAGGGCTCTGGGGGCATCCGAAGCAGAGTGGGCGAAGGAGGAGCAGGCAGAGAGGCTTGCGCTTGAGAGAAACCGCCTTTTTGATACCCTGATAATGAATAATATGAGCGCTTCAGAAGTGCTTGATAAGGCTAAGGAGCAGGGAATTGCCCTTACTGCCAGGGCATATCAGATGACGCTCGTAAGCCTTACAGTTGCCGGAGGGAGTGCCTACTCTTTTTCTGAAAGCAGAAACCGTCTAAAATCAGAGCTTGAGTCAGAAATTGACGGAAAAGCCGGCATGGTTTTCTTTGACAGGGGTATTAACGGTTTTGCGATCCTTGTAACGGCTGACAATGAGGAAGAAGCAGACAGGATAACACATAAGGCCGTGGACTTAATCAGGGCCCTTTTGGAGAAATACTCTGATCTTGAATACTTTATCGGGGCCGGAGTGGTGGTAAACAGGCTTTCTGAGATAAGAAATACATTTTATGAAGCATCCCGGGCGCTTGCAAACAGATTTCTGATGGAAGGGACAGATGAGAGAGTCGTTTTTGCAGAAAAAAACAGAAGCGGGACATCCGGGGATAAGGAGGCAAGGACCGGAGCCGATGAAGGAAAAGCCGGAAGGGTAAACATCGAACCGGTACTAGATTCTGAAAGCCCCCATAAGGCTATAGAGAGCTTTCTAAGGACCGGGACCACGGCTGAGGCCGAGCCCCTCCTTGACTCTATCTTTTCGGCTATCGGCGAGCAGAATATAAACAGTCTTATCTTCCTAAATTATCTTACTATGGATATATATCTTGCCATGGCAAGGTTTCTCAGAGAGATCGGAGCTGATATTTCAGATGCCGGCAGAGACTGCGGTGATATAAACGAACTGATAAATTCCTCCAAAAGTGCGGAAGAGGTCAGGGAAGCCTTAAAAAAATATCTTGTTAAAGTGCTTGAGATAAGGGATTCAACGTCGGCAAAAAAATATTCAAGACTTCTTTCAAGTGCAGTCAGTTATATTGACGATAATTTTGCAAACGAGGATATATCGCTCAATAAGGTTTCTTCATATGTCAATATTTCTCCAAATCATTTTTCCACGATCTTCAGTCAGGAGATGGGAAAGACCTTTATAGAATATCTGATCGGAAAGCGGATGGAAAAAGCCAGGGAGCTTTTGATGACGACGGATATGAGGAGCAGCGAGATAGCATATGCTGTAGGATACAAAGATCCTCATTATTTCAGTTATACATTTAAGAAGACCCAGGGGATGACTACAAAAGAGTTCAGATCCAGAGGCAAGTCAGGCTCAGGCGAGGGCGCCGTTTAGATGGACAGCTTTCAGCGCATAAATCTGAAACGCCGGCTGATTGCGATGTATGCCGTTATCATCCTTCCTTTGATGATAATCTCGGTTTTTCTGATGTATGAGCTGAATGTATTCTGCAGATCCTATGATGCCATTGTCCGGAATGTCACCAAGGCTAACAGGTACAGTCTGGAGTTTAAGAATGAGTTTGACTCGGTCATGTACCAGATGGTGGCTCGTTCGGTGACAAAGGATGAGGTTCAGGCTGTTGCCGGAATGGCAAATCCTGACGATCTTATCACCGATGCCGAGCTGGCATTTAAGAGTCTCAGGGATACTACGAATTCGGGGCAGGCGAAGGATAAGATAGTATCAATCGAAAAACTGCTCTCGACCTTAAGAAAGAGGATGGATGATATCAATGATTCCATTGATTCCGAGGGATCCTACGACGAGAATCTCGAGAGACTGGATACAGATATCAGAATATTGACGGGACTCATCCAGGAGAGGATATCTGAATATATCTATTATGAATCCGAGAGCATGGAGCTGACCAGGCAGCAGATGGACGAACAGCGCCTCCGGGTCATGAATATGATCATTTTGGCTCTGATTCTGGCGCTTGGAGCATCCATAGGATTTTATATGTTCATTTCCAGATCCATCACAGCGCCTGTCGCAGATCTTGAGCTGAAGCTCCTGCAGGCTCAGATCAATCCGCATTTTCTGTACAACACCCTTGATAATATCATATGGCTTGCCGAAGACGGGCGGAAGGAGGAGGTTGAGGATATAGCGTCATCCCTATCCAGATTTTTCCGCACTACTTTATCGGGCGGAAGAGATTTCATCAAGATAAAGGAGGAGCTGAATCATATAGAAGCGTATCTTCACATACAAAGACAGCGCTACCGTGATATCCTTTCTTATGATATCAGTGTGCCGGAGGAGCTGTCCAAATATCTCATAATCAAGATGACACTTCAGCCTGTGGTGGAGAATGCTCTTTATCACGGAATAAAGAACAAAAGAGGCGGCGGCAGGATAAGCATCATCGGACGTGAGGAGGGAGATTATGTCTTTCTCACAGTAAAAGATGAAGGAATGGGGATGGATGAGAAAACTCTGGAAAATCTTAAGTCTATTATATCCGGGGAAATAAAGCCTTCTGCTGACAATACCGGGTTCGGTATGTCAAATGTGGCGGAGAGGATGAGACTGAATTACGGAAACCGTTGCGGAATTAATATAAGATCTGAATACGGATCCGGTACTGAAGTTGAAATTTTTATCCCCAAGAGGATCGAAAACGGATAATATTGAACAAAAGCTATAAATTTTTCAAAATTTGTTCATTTTTTATTCATAAATCGTAAAAAAGACCCACTGTTTTGTGAAATATGTGTATGGAATATCACCTCCGAGACGGATACAATATCAACGTAATGAAAAAAGGGTGTATGTCACCCGGATTTAACAAGGAGGAAAAAATGAAGAAAAAGTTACTTGGCACTCTTCTTAGTGCAGCAATGGTAATGTCACTTCTCGCAGGCTGCGGCGGAGCAGCTCAGCCGGCAGCAGATGCAGCAGCAGACGCAGCAGCAACCGTTGAGGATACTGCAGATGCAGCAGCTGGTGCAGTAGAAGAGGCAGCAACAGAGGTAGTAGCTGACGTTGAGGAAGCAGCTGATGCAGTTGAAGGTGCAGCAGCAGACGCAGCAGACGCAGGTGCAGCAGGCGGCAACATCAAGGTTGGTTTCGCTCAGGTTGGACACGAGTCAGACTGGCGTACAGCTTCAACAAAGTCCTGCCAGGATGTATTCTCAGCAGCTAACGGATATGACCTCAGCTTCGTAGATTGCGACAACGACGAGGCAGCTCAGAAGGAAGCAGTTCGTTCATTCATCGAGCAGGGTGTTGATTACATCATCATCGACCCCATCATCGCAACAGGT
>CADCRB010000057.1 GCA_902803745.1 uncultured Lachnospiraceae bacterium | reverse complement strand
GGATCAGAGAATAATCACCCCATTTAAGCGCAGCAACCTCCCGAACGGCCATACCTGTAAAAAACCGTATAGCCACTGCAAGAAGCAGGCTTTTCTCGGTGCTGGCAGAAAGATTTTGGCTTCCTGATCTCTTCGCTCCTATAATAAGGCTGAATATCTCCTCCTCTTCATCTCTTGAAAAATGCTTCTTTACAAGTGCGTTTCTGACATCCTGCTGTCTTTCGGTCGCTCTGGATGTATATAAACCGATATATGGCTCCAAAGGATCGAATAGGATCAAACCATATTTCAGAGCAACCTTTAGGATCATATCAATCTGTTCTATGCCTTTGTATGGAATTCCTTCAATATCCACATCATAATATCCGGCAATTGCATCTATTAACACATCTCCCGTCTGCATCTGTGGCATTATTTCTGCAATACACTGTGCTTCAAACATATGAAGCATATATTCATGATCATATTTTTTCATGTCACACAGATAGTTCCAGCAATAGAACCATATGGTTTTCAGTGACACCATCTGCCCGGTTTTAATATATTTTTTCTCAACATCCTCGCGTATAACAGGATATACCGCATCGTCAAAAACAATCTTTTCAAGCGCTTCTGTAATTATCTCTGCGGAATCAGCCCTAAGTCCCTTCTCTATATCGGCGGTCAATTTCTTTCCCCAGGTTTTTATCTTTGTATCCTTGATTTCTCTGTAGTACGCCACACCTGCATATTTGTTTTTTCTTTCACCATATACTTTGTAAAATACAGATATTTCTTCAGAAAACTTGTATTCTTCTGCCTTTCTGTATTTAGGGGCCTCTGCTATCTCTTCGGGAATACATGATTCTTTCCAATAACAGAGGCTCGTTTTCTCCGACTTGAGATCTTTTTCCTGATCTATCCTGACAGTTTCATCACTAACCGAGAAAAATCCTGTCTTTGTATCATATGATGAGTGTTTTAAAAAAATTTTCTCATTGATACCTTTTTCCATATAAACAACAAGTTTTTTTCGTGGAGTCGACACCGTAGCATTGGAAGCAACTATGAGCATATTACTTATACCAAATCCCGTCTCATACAACTCTTTCCATGCTTCATTCATCGGATTGTCAAACCATGTACTTGGAACAAGACCCAAAATTCTTGCCGAATCCTTACAGCATTCAAGACACCTCAGAAGAATACACGCCTGGTCTGCCTTCTGATCCCTGTTTGTAATCAAAACCACATCAACATCCGTGATACTATCCATCTGTTCAAAGGTACAAAAATCAGCTTTAGGAAATTGGATCTTATACAAACTCGCAACAGTTGAGTCCATTACCGAATATATATGCTTATCTCCTAATTTGCTGTTCTCAATCTCACAAACAATATCCGGGGATGGATTGACTACAAGGATCCTGTCTCCGATATTACTGATATCCCTAAGCATAGGAATCATATATCCTATTTCAAATTCCGAATCGTTTCTCACTTTATTGGAAAAGAATGCTGCATTAATGACATCTGTAGGATTTTGATCCCTGATCTCCATTGTCGCAAAACGGAATAAAGTTTCATCCAGCGATACTCCGCTCTCAACTTCATGTCCTTCTATCCCTTTATAGAAATATGCCCATGGGTTTTCTGCCTTGGCAAGTTCATCTCCCTTTGACTTGACTGCCAGAAAATTGGTCATAAGGACATTCATAGGAACCTTCTTTTTCTTATATGCATCAATTGCTTTCTTTATCTTTCCGTTGATTCTTATTGCTCTGGGGGAAATTTGCCGGGATCTGAATTCCACACTCATATCATTTCTTTCCTCATGAATGTTGTCTTTTCTATAAAGTTACCATAATAATTTTTCTTGTTCAAGATTATTTGATTAAATATTTATGGTATTTTGCGGTCAATGTGCGGTCAAAATTTGCAAAAAAATCCCGCGAACGCCCTATTTATCGGCATTCGCGGGATTTTGCTTTTATTCATATTCCACAGTAGCAGGGGGCTTGGGCGTATAGTCGAACAGGACGCGGTTGATGCCCGGAACTTCCTTTGTTATGCGGTCTGCCAGGTGGTCGAGGAGGTCATTCGAAAGATGCTCAACGGTTACTTCCATTACATCCGTTGTGTTGATCGCGCGGATTATGCAGGGCCAGTCGAAGGTGCGCTTGCCGTTCTTGACTCCTGTTGATTTGAAATCGGGAACGACGGTGAAGTACTGCCATACCTTGCCCTCAAGACCGTTCTT
>CADCRB010000056.1 GCA_902803745.1 uncultured Lachnospiraceae bacterium | reverse complement strand
TTTTCTATGAAAGCAAAGAAAAAAGAACTTATCGTTATTTCATCTGCCCTGGGCTTTTTGTTCATCCTTGCAGTTTTGGGAATATACGACTGCCCGCTGGATCGTATTTTCGGCATCCCCTGTCCGCTCTGCGGTATAACAAGGGCCCTTGTTTCATTAATAAAAGCCGATATTCCTTCGGCATTTTTTTATCATCCGCTCTGGCCTGTCATAGCAGTCTATGCAATTTTGTATCTGCTTTACCTCTCAGGCCGGATCAATCCTTCAAAAAAGATTATCGATATTGCAGGCTGGATCCTGTGTTTCCTTCTTATCGTCTGCTATATCATACGGCATATCAAAGGCTCCCCGGTGGTACAGATCCATTTTGATACCTCCCTGATATACAGGCTGTTCAGATTGATAAAAAACGCCATGGACTGAGACCATGGCGTTTTATTACGAATTCTTTATCTGTCCCTGCACTATCTTACTGTCTTATAAAGAGGACCGTAAGCTGCGCAGGCACGATAGTCAGCTCCTTCTTTATCAGAGCCGAAAGCGTTCCAGGATGCAGGACGATATACATCATCCACAGGAACATTGTGCATGCATACAGGTATACGGAGCATTGAAGCCATCGTGATAAGATCTGCACCTATATGGCCATAGCTTATGGCACCGTGATTTGCTCCCCAGTTATTCATTACATCATAGGCTGTCTTGAAGGGTGAGCCATCCTTGCCGTCACATCTGGGTGCGAACCAGGTGCAGGGCCATGTATAGTCGGTTCTCTTCCAGAGCACATCAGATACCTCATCAGGAAGATTGACCGTCCAGCCCTCAGCGATCTGAAGCACAGGACCCAGGTTCTTCACGAGATTCAGTCTTATCATGGTTGCAGGCATCTCAGCCCTTGTAAGGAATCTCGAAGAATATCCTGCACCGCGGAAATATCCGTTGTCAGCAGGGCACCATTCGGTGGCATTCATTATCGTCTCGATATCCTTCTCTGTCACATCAAACCACTGCTTCATCACAGGGTTTCCGTTCTCATCCTTTACCTCACCGCAGGCATCCAGACAGCAGGCACCGGAATTGATCAGGTGGATAAATCCATCTGCATCCTTTGCGTGTCCTTCGATATCATAGTTCGTAACACGCTTCACAGCGCTTGTGCTCCAGTATGTCCTCACGTCCGCGAACATCTGGGGACGATTGGTAAGAAGCTTCATGAAGAGCATGCTTGCGGAATTCAGTGTATCATTCTCAGTCGCAAGTATGAAAGGCTCCCTTGCGCCGTTCCAGTCAAATGAAGTATTGAGTATAGCCTCGGGGAAGTCGCAGTTAGGCCAGTGATCGGTCCACTGTCTCTGTCCCTGGAATCCGCCCGCTATCGCATTGTGCCCTACAGCTTCTTCGCCGCAGCCTTCCGGAAGATTGGGATTGCCCTGATATAGATCCTCTATAATGCAGGCCATCTTCGCCGTGAACTCCCAGTCCTTCTCCTTCTGCTCGTCAGACTTCTTAACGAAATCAGGATTCTTGTCGAATCCGGGCTTGCAATATTTCTTTATCCAAGCGAGAGCCTTCTGATATTCATCCTCATTATAGATATGCTCTTCCATACGGCGGAGAATCTCTACCTCATCTACAGACTCCACGCGCATTCCGAGATATTCCTCAAAGAAACTCTGATCTATGATCGAGCCGCCAATACCCATTGTCACGGATCCGATCTGCAGATATGACTTATCCCTCATTGAAGCCGCTGCCACAGCCGCTCTTCCGAAGCGAAGAAGCTTGGTCTTTACATCCTCAGGGATCACGGTATCATCAGCATCCTGCACATCCTTTCCGTATATGCCGAAGGCCGGAAGACCCTTCTGCGCATGAGTTGCAAGCACCGATGCAAGATATACAGCCCCGGGACGCTCTGTAGCGTTAAGTCCCCATACACCCTTTATCGTCAGCGGATCCATATCCATTGTCTCCGATCCGTAGCACCAGCAGGGTGTCACCGAAAGGGTTATAGCCACGCCCTCTTTCTTAAACTTCGCCTGGCATGCAGCCGACTCGGCCACTCTTCCTATCGTCGTATCCGCTATCACAACCTTTACAGGCTCGCCGTTTGAATACTTAAGGTTCTCCTCAAAGAGCTTCTTTACGGACTTTGCCATCCCCATTGTCTGGTCCTCAAGAGACTCTCTTACCTTCAGCGGTCCTCTCCGTCCGTCAATACAGGGACGGATGCCGATAGCAGGATAATCCCCGATATATCTGTTTTTTGCCATAATCAAATACCTCCTCTAAGTATTATAGTTTTTCACCGGCATATCAGATGGCAGATCCGACACACCGGAAGATTGATGACAGCTTTGGCGAAACGTTTCGCTCTACTGCCTTTTTCTCCCCAATTAAAAGCTGTAGCAATAATATAAAACATGCTACAGCTTTTGTCCAGTAAATCTGTGTATTTTTGAAGGAACACTGTTAAGACCGGGGCCGCTATCCAGAGTTTATCCTATCGTACAAAGTCCATGCCAAAACCATCGTCAGTCATTATAGGTGTAACGTTTCGCTCCTTTATTTGTATTTTCCCTCCTGCGCTATGGCAATGTAGGTTCGTCCGGTATTCATCTCTATCTCATTCCCGAAGTCGTCATAGTACTTCGTGGGAGAATAATCCGTATCCTTTTTCCAGTGTATATGTATCCTCTTACCTTTAGTGAAATAATATCCGTCCTCCGTAGAATCTATCATGGTAAAATCCAGATAACCTTTCTCGTCCATGGTCTTCCATTTTGTATTCTGTATTATGACATTAGCAAAGGATAACTGCTCCCCGGTGACTGCATCCTTCTGCGGACCCCCGTGTATTTCCTTATAATATCTGCCTTCCTTTTCATTGTAGACAAGTCTTGTCCTGCTGTAGGGAAATACCCTGGAAAGATCTATCTCTTCGGCATCCGTGGCATCCGCATACTTTGAAAGATCGTTTATCCCCTGAGCAAACTTGAAGTGCACCGGATTATAATAGCTGGACCTGAGATTCAAGGAATATCCCTGCTGTCTTGCCGCCTTTTTTATTCCGGCAGCCGATATGTACGCATTATGCGGAGCCGACCTGTCACTTGACCTGAAGAAATATCCCGCTCCGGGTGCCTTACCGCCCACTCCGTATTCATAAGTCCCCGAAAGGTTATTTACATCGGCGGCGTCGATAAATCCCTTCATATATACAACACCTCCGAAATGAATGAGTATGGGATCCCATTCCTTTGCCGCATAGATGTAATATTTCCTGCAGCTTCTCAGATTACCGATACGATCTATTCCCTGCCAGTCAGGTATTATGGCCATCTGTCTGGATATGCTCCCTTCCTCCATTATTTCATAAAGTATCTCAGCGTTTCCGATGCCGAATGAAGGCTGAGCAGCTTTATCTGTAGGCATCATGACAGCAATAGGCCTTGCATTGGCAAGCTCGCGGCTCACAGTCTCATTCGTATAGACACTCTTTGTACTCTGCGTAGTATAGGTTCCGGCCACAGTCTTTGCCTCAGCTGAATCCCCGGCCGGATCAGCTGAGCCGCCCTCTGCAGCGCCGTTTGTATCCTCTCCTGTCACATAATGCCCCAGATATTTGCCGTAGTAATTTGCGTATGAATAGCTGTACTGTCCCACAGGCTCTGCGGCATTATCCCCAAGCGAAGCATACAGAGCTGACTTAAGCATGGCTTCCTTTACGTTTTCATCTACGGTCTTTTTATATTCCTTAACGTCAAACGTTTTGTTTCCGGCTCTTCCTTCCGTGATGCCGATCTCCACAAAATGCCTCAGAAGCTCCGGTGGATCATCACCTATGGATTTCGCCACATCCGGATTTGAGGAATAATAGTATGAAGCATCAAAGACTTTTGAATAGTCCCTTCCATTGTAGGTTGTGGCAGTGACCTTTGCCTCGGGACGATTGATCAGATAGGGGTTTTTAAGACATCCTGTCATGATATTATAAAACGCGTCAGGCTCTCCGTTCCTCTTGCCAAGATACTCCTTGCAGTAAGAGAAAAGAACATCGTAATCCATAGTGTATCCGTTATCCAGGAGCATTTCCAGATTACGGTAGCAGTTTTTCGCCATATCTAGGCTTATCTCTTTTCCAGCAGGATCCTTCTGATCGGCAAAGGTCCAGTAAGTGTTTTCCACCTCGGTCAGATATGCAGGCGACCAGACACCGGCTTCAGATGTCCCAAGCTTTTTTTGCATTTCCTCCATTGAGGTGAAGGTCGTATTCCGTTTTACACCTTCCTCAGCCAGCGCCGCGCGCGGCATGGAAACGCCCATTATCATAAGCGCGGCCGTAAGGATCATAGCAATTCTTTTCTTACACATATTACTTATTCCTTGATCATATAATAATCTTCAAAGCTGCCGGAGATTCCGGCAGCTTTGCATTCTGTCCCTGACAAACGTTTTTCAGATCCGCAGATAACGGTTTATTTCTGCGCTATAGCTGCCTGCGCCGCAGCAAGCCTTGCGATCGGCACACGGAACGGCGAGCAGGATACGTAATCAAGTCCTATCTTATTACAGAACTCGATGGATGAAGGATCTCCGCCATGCTCACCACAGATACCGCAGTGCAGCTCAGGCCTTACACTCTTGCCTTTCTTCAGCGCCATATCCATAAGCTCTCCCACACCGTCCTGGTCAAGCTTTGCAAAAGGATCGTTCTCAAAGATCTTTCTCTCATAATATGCCTGCAGGAATTTGCCCGCATCATCTCTTGAGAATCCGTATGTCATCTGTGTAAGGTCATTAGTTCCGAAGCAGAAGAACTCAGCATCAGATGCTATCTTATCCGCAGTAAGCGCTGCCCTCGGTATCTCGATCATCGTTCCGATCTCATACTTAAGATTGGATTTAAGTGCCTTGAGCTCTTCATTGGCAGCCTCGACCACTATATCCTTTACGTATTTGAGCTCCTTTACATCTCCTACCAGAGGTATCATGATCTCAGGGACAAGGTTCCAGTCCTTATGCTTTTTCTGAACATTCACAGCTGCCCTGATAACGGCAACCGTCTGCATCTTTGCTATCTCGGGATAAGTTACGTCAAGTCTTATTCCTCTGTGTCCCATCATGGGATTAAACTCTACGAGGCTGTCTATCTTTGCCTTGATGGCATCGACACTCTTTCCCTTTGCCTTTGCAAGCTTCTCTATATCTGCATCCGTCCTGGGCACAAATTCATGCAGCGGAGGATCCAGGAACCTTATGGTTACGGGGTTTCCTTCCATAGCTTCAAAGAGCTGCTCAAAGTCGCCCTGCTGAAGAGGCTCTATCTTCTTTAGAGCTTCCTCCCTCTCTTCCACGGTATCGGATACTATCATCTCCCTGAATGCTTCTATCCTGTCCTCATCAAAGAACATATGCTCTGTACGGCAGAGACCTATGCCTTCTGCTCCGAGTTCCCGTGCCTTCTTTGCATCATGAGGAGTATCGGCATTTGTACGGACCTTCAAAGTCCTGTATTTATCTGCCCATCCCATGATCCTTCCGAATTCTCCGGCGATCTTTGCGTCCACGGTAGGTACTGCTCCGTCATATATATTTCCTGTGGTTCCGTCAAATGAGATCGTATCTCCTTCGTGATACTCCTTGCCTCCGAGAGTGAATTTTTTATTCGCCTCATCCATCACGATATCACCGCAGCCCGATACGCAGCAGGCACCCATACCTCTTGCGACTACAGCCGCGTGGCTTGTCATTCCGCCGCGCACTGTGAGTATTCCCTGCGCAACCTTCATTCCGGTGATGTCCTCAGGTGATGTCTCCAGCCTGACAAGCACGACCTTCTCTCCTCTGGCTGCCCAGTCCTCGGCATCCGCAGCAGTAAATACTATCTTTCCGCATGCAGCTCCGGGAGCGGCTCCCAAAGCTTTGCCGATAAGGCGCGCTCTGACAAGGGCGCTCTGATCAAATGTAGGATGCAGAAGTGTATCCAGATTTCTTGGATCGATCATTGCGACCGCTTCTTCCTCTGTCCTCATACCGGCATCCACAAGATCACAGGCTATCTTAAGAGCCGCCTGAGCAGTCCTCTTTCCGTTTCTTGTCTGCAGCATGTAACGCTTGCCATGCTCCACGGTAAACTCCATATCCTGCCTATCCCTGTAATGATCCTCCAGCGTCTTGCATACACTTGAGAACTGTGAGAATGCCTCGGGGAACTTCTCCTCCATTTCTGATATCTTCATAGGAGTCCGGACTCCTGCGACCACGTCTTCGCCCTGTGCATTTGTAAGGAACTCACCGAAAAGTCCCTGCTCACCTGTAGCCGGATTTCTAGTAAACGCAACACCGGTACCACAGTCGTCACCCATATTTCCAAAGGCCATTGACTGGACATTAACCGCTGTTCCCCAGGAATAAGGGATATCATTATCTCTTCTGTAAACGTTTGCTCTGGGATTATCCCATGATCTGAATACGGCCTTTATTGCCCCCATCAGCTGATCTTTGGGATCTGTAGGGAATTCCTTGCCGATCTTGCTCTTGTATTCCGCCTTAAACTGATTGGCAAGTTCTTTTAGATCGTCGGCATCCAGCTCAACATCCTGAGTGACACCTTTCTTTGACTTCATCTTATCAATGAGCTGCTCGAAATATTTCTTGCCGACCTCCATAACTACATCCGAGTACATCTGGATAAAACGTCTGTAGCAGTCCCAGGCCCATCTCGGATTATTTGATTTTTCCGCGAGAGTGTTTACGACTGTTTCATTAAGACCCAGATTAAGGATGGTATCCATCATCCCCGGCATTGATGCCCTGGCGCCTGACCTGACCGACACAAGAAGCGGATTATCCTTATCTCCGAATTTCTTGCCGGTGATTTCCTGGAGCTTATCCACATACTCCATTATCTGCGAGAAGATCTCATCATTGATCTCTCTTCCGTCCTCATAATACTGCGTACAGGCCTCGGTAGTGATCGTAAAGCCCTGAGGAACCGGAAGTCCGAGATTTGTCATCTCTGCAAGATTTGCTCCCTTTCCCCCCAAAAGCTCCCGCATATCTGCGTTGCCCTCGGTAAAAAGATACACCCATTTCTTCATTTTTCTTTTCCCTCCAAATACATTTTTCTTCCCAATAAGAAACTCGGAAACTATTTGAGTATATCATATTACAAGAGCACTTTCGAGTGTATTTTGTCCGCGCTCTGATTGCTAACAGGAAATACGGCAGGTATAATATTCGTGGCAGGATCCAGATATTTGATTTTACTGTATTATCGATCGCTGATAAATATCTGTCAGCGGGGTGCGATTAATAAAAGGGTGATAAGGAGCTTGGACTTAATAAATGCTGACTGACCGTTCAGGCAGGAGAGGACTCCCGGTCGTAGATATCGTAAAAGCCGTCTCCTGCATAATGATCTTTCTCTACCACTGCAATACCATTCTTCCCGGAGAATGGAAATTCCTGACGCTCTTCGGGCAGGATCTCGGTAATAATATGTTCTTCATGGTCA
>CADCRB010000055.1 GCA_902803745.1 uncultured Lachnospiraceae bacterium | reverse complement strand
TAATCATCAAATTCCGATGCCATAAAATTCTGAGTCATACTGGTGCCCGTGATTATGCTGTCGTAATCAAAATGCTTTACTATCCCGTCATTAAGGTATCTCTCATCCCTGTCAGGCATACGGTATCTTAAAAAGCTTACAGGCTTGTGATAATGAAAGAATGGATCGATCGCCACAGTAAGTCCGCCGAAGAAGAGAACCATCAGAAGAAATGCCGCTATGAACTTTATACACCATTTTTTCATCATATATTCCGCCGGTCAGAAATTGTAATATAAAAACGTTGTCATGCCGCTGAAGGAAAACAGGCACCAGGTAAGCAGTGCTGCCAGGCATACCGCGGAAAGCCTGAAGTTAATACTCTTCTGCGCCATATGCTTCGCATTTGGCAAAAAGAAAACAATAATAAATCCCGCTCCAAGAAAAAGCGCGGTCTGAAAATATACAGGCAGCTCAAAGCGGGAACTGAAGAATTCACCGAGCTTTTTCATCAATGGTGAATACAACACAGATATCCCCTCTATGCTTCCGGGTCTGAAACGAAGGATACACTTTATCATAGCCAAAGCATCTCCTATGCTTTCAGCACGGAAAAAGATCCAGGCTATATTCACAAATCCGAATGTAAGGATCCCCCTTATCAGTGAAGGTATCCTTTTCAGATATTCCCAAAGTGCCCCTTCGATGATCATGGCCAGACCATGCATTATGCCCCAGAGCACGAAGGTCCAGCCTGCTCCATGCCAGAGTCCGCTTAAAAAGAAAACGACGAAGATGTTGACATACGTTCTTGTCTTTCCTTTCCTGTTTCCGCCCAGCGGGATATAAACATACTTGGTAAAAAAGGATGTCAGGGTAATATGCCATCGTTTCCAGAATTCCGATATGGACCGGGACTTATAGGGAGAGTCAAAATTAACCGGAAGGTCTATACCCAGCATCCAGCCAAGACCAATGGCCATATCGCTGTATCCGCTGAAATCAAAATATATCTGAAAGGTATATGAAAGCATGGCTATGACCGCTGTGGGAGAATTCAGGAAACTGATGCCTGAAAAACACAGATTGGCAACATTCCCGAAGGCATCGGCCAGCAGGACCTTTTTGGCAAGGCCAAAAGTGAACAGGGCAAGACCTTTAGCCATAAGCTCCCAATCGATATGCTTCCTTTCTTCATCGGAAAACTGTGGGATTAGGATGTCATGTGTCACTATGGGTCCGGCTACAAGCTGTGGAAAGAAAGCAACAAAAGAAGCATACTCAAGGAAAGAATATCCGGCCCCTTTTATTCCACGATATGAGTCCGCAAGAAAGGATATCTGCTGAAAAGTAAAAAAACTGATCCCAAGAGGCAATAGGATATGCAGCAGTGGGAGATCAGTGCTGAATAAGTAATTTACATTCCGGATGAAAAAATCCGTATACTTAAAATAAGCAAGTGTCCCAAGATTGATGACCAGACCGGAAATAAAGATCGGCTTTACAAATGCGTTGAAACGGATCATCCCGCGATATATGCAATAATTGGCGATAATGCTTCCGCATATGAGAAGCAGATACCAGGGATTAAAATACCCGTAAAACCACAAAGACATGCCGAGGAGAAAAAGCATTCCGGCGCGATACATCCTGCGGCTGTTAAGGAAATGATAACCTGTAAGACAGAGCGGGAGAAATATCAGGATAAAAATATAAGAATTAAACAGCATGCTGCGCTGGCGCCCCCGGTCTGTACATCTTTATGGCCCCGTAAACAGTCTGTGGATATCATTGAACATGACATAGAACATCAGGACCATAAGAAATGACATGCCTATCAGATTAATTATTCCCTCCACCTTCTCGTTGGGCTTTCTGCCTGTGAGTGCTTCAAAGATGATAAAGACAAGCTTGCCTCCATCCAGTGCCGGAAACGGAAGAAGGTTCATGACCCCAAGATCAGCAGTCAGAAGTATCACAAGCGACAGCATGTTCATCCAGATATAAAACGCTCCGCTTTCTCTGGAGCTTTCATATACATCACCCACTACATCAGCAACTCCTACAGGGCCTGCAAGATCATTAACAGAAAACCGGCCGCTGAAGAGCATCATAAGACTCTTTACAGTTACTTCGATCCAGTATCTTACCTCCGTCAGGGAATACCTTATCACCTGAAGCGGATTGCCCTTTGTATATCCATTCGGCCCTCTGAATCCAAAAAGAAATCTCTGATCGGCCGTCGAATATCTGGGGGTAACGGAAGCACGTCGAAGTTCCCCGTTCCTCTCATATACGATATCCGCCCTCTTACCTTCATTAAACATGGTCCAGAGAGTTATATCCCGGTATATGACTATCTTTTTGTTATTGATGGATACGATCCTGTCTCCGGCCTGAAATCCGGCCTCCTGCGCCGGATAACCCTCTATCACCGAATCCAGTACCGGAAGATCATAGCCCAGGCTTCCTATAACGATAAGAGACAGAAGGAAAGAAAGCACAAAATTCATAAAAGGTCCCGCCAGTACCGTGGCAAATCTGGCTCCCACTGAAGCCTTCCTGAAGGACTTAGGCGAGTCAGCCTCATCCGGATCCTCTCCTTCAAATATCGTGATGCCGCCAAATGGAAACAGCTTGATGGAATAAAGAGTCTCCCCCCTCCTGACCCCGAAAAGCGTGGGACCAAGACCGATCGAAAATTCCTTCACCCCTATGCCGCTCATCTTTCCGATAACGCAGTGTCCGCCTTCGTAAACGATAACGATGACCGAAAAAATAATTATAAAGATCAAAAGCTTTATCAACATCTTATCTCCGCTGACCTCGCAACGTAGTCCAGTGTTTCTTTTTCCGTTTCAAAAACACACTCTATGGAAGGATCGTCAGAATAGCTGACTCCTGTCATAGCATCCTCAATAATATCATATATTCCCGGGAATTTTATCTCATTCTTCAGGAACTTATTTACAGCTGCCTCATTTGCCGCATTGAATATCACCGGCATATTGCCTCCGCGCTTTGCCGCCCTGACTGCAAGCGAAAGGCCCTTGAAAGTATCCATATCCGGTTTTTCAAAGGTAAGGGCTCCGGTCTCAAAAAGATCCAGTCTTTTTCCGCCAAGTGAGGGACGGCCGGGATAAAAAAGAGCATACTGTATCGGGATATGCATATCCGGCACGCCAAGCTGCGCTATCACTGCGCCGTCTCTGTACTGCACGGCGGAATGAATGATGCTCTGGGGATGGACATAGACCTCAATATCATCTACCGGCACATCAAAGAGCCAGTGAGCTTCCATGATCTCAAGTCCCTTATTTACAAGTGTCGAGCTGTCTATAGTGACCTTGGGTCCCATATCCCAGTTTGGATGCTTCAGCGCCTCCTGCGCCGTCATCTCAGACAGCTCTGCTCCGGTCTTTCCTCTGAAGGGTCCCCCCGAGGCCGTAAGGATTATCTTTTCGATCTCATCATGTTCTCCTGCCCTCAGGGACTGGAATATTGCCGAATGCTCAGAATCAACCGGAAGTATCATGACATTATTCTTTTCTGAAAGCGGCATTATGACATGACCTGCACAGACCAGAGTCTCCTTATTTGCAAGTGCTACGTCATGTCCGGCCTTTACCGCTGCTATAGTGGGACGAATACCTATCATCCCTGCCATAGCGCCCACGACTGTATCGGCATCAGGAAGAGAAGCCGCCTCTATTAGTCCGTCCATCCCGGAAAGGATCCTGCAATCCGTATCGGATACTCTCTGTTTTAGATCCTCCGCTGACTTCTCATCATATAGCACGGCAACAGATGGATTGAATTCCCTTATCTGCTTCTCCACCATTTCTGCATTATGGCCTGCAGCCAGAGCAGTGACGGAAAGCTCCTCCCTGTGTCCACGGACTATGTCCAGGGTCTGTGTTCCTATTGAGCCGGTAGAGCCCAGTATTATCAGTCTTTTCATTTCTTCTTTTGTTCTCCTGTAACCTAATGCCCCGTCAGGTGAATACCTGTGACAATATATACACTATCGGGGCAGTGATGATCACGGAATCAAACCTGTCCAGAATACCTCCGTGTCCCGGTATCAGATTACCGTAATCCTTGATGTCATGATTACGCTTGATCGCGCTGGCTGTAAGATCACCAAACTGTGAAATGACCGCGCCTACGCCGCATATCACGGCAGGAACCCATGCGGCCTCATTGAGGTTGATCAGTACGCCATACAAAAGCCCCACCAGCGCTGATCCGATCACGCCGCCCACAGCTCCTTCGATGCTCTTTTTGGGACTTAGCTTTGGAGTAAGCTTGTGTTTACCTATCAGCATCCCTGTGAGGTAAGCGCAGGTATCACAGATCCAGGAGGCAATGAATATAAGCCATACCAGCTTCATTCCTTCGGGTTCCATTCTGGTAAGATAGACAAAGGCGAGCATGACTCCGACGTAGATCACGCCAAAATATATCTGCATCATCTTTGAGGTGGGAAATCTCGGAAACTGCAGCACGTAAACGATCATTAACGCTATTAAAAGCAGGATCAGAGAATAAAACATAAAAGAAAGACATCTTTCGGATCCAGCCACAGGTATTATCACATACAGAATAAGAATACCCGCATATCCAAGTATCTCAAGGACATCGGGTTTCATGCTGCTCCTGCTTTCCGGCTCCCTCATAGCCCTCGCAAACTCGAAGAAACCAACAAGGGAAGCAAAAAGCATAAGCGCCCACAGATAATAACCTCCAAAAAAAAGCGCCGTACCCAGTACTGCAACAAGCACCACTGCGCTAAGCGCCCTGATCTTAAATCCCGCCATATCGCCTGTTCCTTTGTGCGTAAACCTCGCAGGCCTTGATCAGCTCTGCTCTGTCAAAATCAGGCCACGCTATATCCGTAAAATAGAATTCTGTATATGCCATCTGCCAAAGCAGATAATTGGAAAGTCTCTGCTCTCCCGAAGTCCGTATCAAAAGATCAGGATCAGGAATATCAGCCGTATCAAGACTTTTGCTTATCACATCCTCTGTGATCTCAGAAGGATCCATAGTACCGTTTTTTACATCCTCTGCGATCCTAATAAAAGCGCGCCTTATCTCATCACGGCTTCCGTAGTTTACACATATCTGCAGGGAAAGCCCCGTGAGAACACTTGTAAATTCTTCAAGCTCCTTCATGGATTCCCTGAGTTTGGGAGTAAACCTCGTAATATCCCCTATGAATCTGACCCTCATATTATTCTTCGGGGCGGTCTTAAATGTGCTTTTGATATAACTTCCAAAAAGCTTCATAAGGGTCGATACTTCATCGTCAGGTCTCGACCAGTTTTCTGTGGAAAAGGCATATACAGTCAGATATTTGATACCTATATCCCATGCTTCACGGCATATCTTCTCAACATTT
>CADCRB010000054.1 GCA_902803745.1 uncultured Lachnospiraceae bacterium | reverse complement strand
ATCAAAGTAAAGGATCTGACTGATGATAAATGCTGGAAGGAATTTCATGAGCTTACAGGCAAACTTGATCCGCCTGCCATTAATTCGGTACCGATGGATGATGATGAAGGCGCTACCGACAAAGCGGCGGAGAATAAAGGCTTCAGGTTTATGGGACAGAGATATTCGATAGATGCGGCAATCTTTCAGAAGCTAATTTACAGCATGGTGGAGGAGAATTCAAAAGGTGAATACAGGATGCTTCCGGATGCCCTTGACGTGCCTGCTGCCCTCGGCAGCAAGACGGCGGAAAAAATACTTCGCGACGATCTGAAAGCCATGGACTATAAGGGCTATGAGGATAACCTGAATGAACTGAAGGAAAATATATCCTCCTCCGGAGACGAGACCTGGTATGTATCGCTTTATTCAGAATGGCTTAATACCCTTCGTCCTCTGCTCGAAGAAAAAGGCAGCGGATATCCAAAGTTTATGCAAAGTGTGAACTGGGCAAAAAGATCTCTTGAAGGCTTCCTTGGAAGCTATACGGAGTTAAAGCATGATACGGTGCTTTATTCCAAGCAGGTCATCGCAGAGATGGGAGGAGGCGAGGACGAAGAGAAGGTAGACTACAGAGGATATGTGGAGCCTGAGCCTGCAGTGTACAGCAGATTTATGGAGCTCGCTGAAGGAACTAAAACCGGACTTGAAAAATTTGACCTGCTGGATGACGAAACCTCGGAGGATCTCGACAAGCTGTACGATATAGCGGACAGATTAAAAACGATCTCCGAAAAGGAACTTAAGGATGAGACGCTCACATCTGATGAGTATGATTTCATAGAAATATACGGAGGAGAGATTGAGCATTTCTGGGAGCAGGCATACAAAGAGCAGGCGGATGGATCATATCTGGATACCAGACAGTTTCCCGCGCCTGTAGTGGTAGATGTGGCTACGGATCCTAACGGCAGTGTGCTTGAGCTTGCAACAGGTGATGTTGATACTGTCTATGTTGTAGTGCCGGTTGACGGCACATTGAGAATAGCGCGCGGAAGTGTATTTAATTTCTATCAGTTCGAACAGCCTTTAAGCGACAGAATGACTGATCATGACTGGCGTGTAAAGCTTGGTATTGATATGGATGATAACGGAGAGTTCCACTGGGAGCAGGTCGATCTTCCGGATAAGCCGGTATGGACCGGCAGCTACCGTGTGAAATATTCTTATTCAGATTGAAAGCGCGAAATAAAGCGGCGGTCATGACAGCTGTCGTGGCCGCCTTTCTTATCTTAATATCAGTTTTTGTTTATGAGCTCTGGCTTCACGGTGCCTTCCTTCCCCGATGGATAGTCTGGGATAAAGAGGCTGTCTCGACTGTTCCTCCGGGTGTCCTTGCTAAGCTTTCTGATGAATGGATAACACAGGATGCACTGAGCTTTGATATTGACGGGGATGATTCGGACGAGAGCATACTGCTTGTCTGGAAGAGAGGAAGCTACGGCAGCCGGAGACCGACCTGGGTGGAAAAGGATGAGACCTCCTTTTCACAGCATATCTTTATCTATAAGGATTATGACGCGCTGTCTTCAGATCAGAAAAAACACAGCCCCTATAAGGAGGGCTGGCATCCCATATGGATGAGCTCCGCTCTGCCGATGGAAGTATATTATTTCCTTGAAGGGGAGGAGATAAGCGGCACAGGACGCAGAAGCCTGGATACCCTGTCGCCGGATGGTACAAAGATCCGCTGGGGGTGGCTTGACTGGGGCCTTACAAGAGTGGAATAGCAGGCTCACTCCATTTCTTTCATCTCATATGTGACATCCACCAGTCCGCTTCTTTCGTCTTCAGCCCATTTTCCCATTACCCTGTCTATGACAAGCCTGGCATTTGAAGGAGTAGTCTTAAGAAGGATCACGAGCAGCTGATTCTTACTGCTTTGGGTGATGGTATCGCTTTGCCTGAGGGATTGCTGCATTTTAATAATGAAAGCAGAGACAAGACCCTGCTCCGGCGTCTCGTCAGAGCCTTTGTTTTTTAATGAAAAGAGGACAAGATGCATTCTCTTTTGATAATTGGAATTTACCCGGACAAGAAACTGGTATATAAGCCTGAACTGCTCCATCGGCAGTACCTGAGCGCCTTTTGAGGGATTTCTTTCCTCGAGTATCGTCATAGCGCTTCCGATATCCGTCGCATCCTGCTCTGCTGCGGATTCGTCTGCTCCGCTGTCCCTGTATATGGCATAGTCATGCTTGCCGTTTTGCTTTACGGAATAAAGTGCCTTGTCCGCTTTCTTAAAAAGGGTAAGGAAGTCTTGGCCGTCCTTTGGAGACAGGGCGCAGCCGATAGATGCGCCTATAGGAATGGACATATCGTCTCCCATGAATTCATGGGCTGATTCCAGCAGATGTTCGTTAATATATCTGGTCTTTTCGGAGATTACCTCTTCACTGGTCACGTTCTGACAGAAGACTATGAATTCGTCACCGCCCATACGTCCGGCAACATCCGTGCCTCTTATGGCGGAGCATATTATCTCGGCAAAACGGATGAGGATCTTGTCTCCCATATCATGTCCGTAAATATCATTTACGGGCTTGAAGCTGTCGAGATCAATCATCATCAGCGCCCCTTTGGAATGACGGCACAGATTATCTATTTCAGTCTGCACGGAGGATTTATTGAAAAGTCCTGTCATCGGGTCAGTCTCGGCAGCTTTTTTCAGACCCTGTATCTGATCCACAGTCTGAAGGATGTTTGCTACACGTCTGAGCAGCACATCTGCCCTGAAGGGCTTGCGTATGAAATCCAGGGCGCCTGTTTCGAAGCCCTTGCTTTCGATCTCTTCATCCGTATCCGCTGTCATAAACATGAAAGGGATCTTGTGTCCTGACTGACGCTGGAGAGTGCCCTGCAGCTCGAAACCGCTCATTCCCGGCATCCTGAGATCCGAGAGAATCAGGTCGGGCAGCTCCTTATTATACATTCGGACGGCATCCATACCTGAAGAAGCGCAAATGACATCATAGTTAGTCAGTAATATGTGCTCGGTCATGGCGAGAGAAATATGCTCATCATCCACTACCATAATCTTACTCCTGGCCATAATCCGGATCCTTT
>CADCRB010000053.1 GCA_902803745.1 uncultured Lachnospiraceae bacterium | reverse complement strand
ATGTCTGTCCTCTTTATAATGTGTTGCCGCCAGCCTGACGATTTTTCTGAGCTGTAGACTGCCTTTTAAGATTTCTTTTATGATGATCCAGGTTGACACGGCCTCTCTCAGATCCTTCGAGGTCAGAGAGGGTCACAACCCTTGTATTTTTCTCAGTCTTCTTGCCCTTCCAGACATTGTACTGCCTTTCTGCCGCTTTTGTGGTCTCCTTTGAGATGAGATCGAAGTTTGAGAGGGCATCTTCAACTGCAAAGGAAGATTTGCTTTACTTCCGCTCAAATATTATATTATGCGGAAATACATAAAAGCAAGGTGTCAGGGGACGTACATTTTGACACCTTTTAACGAAAAATGTTAGTTTATTCCTGACACCTCAAAGATGAAAGGAAATGATAATGATAAGATCCACCTTGTGTTATCTAAGAAACAGCGGCAGGACTCTCTTCATGCTCCGGGACAGAAAAAAGAATGATGTCAACGAAGGAAAATGGATAGGCGTCGGAGGCAAATTCGAAAAGGACGAGACAGCAGGAGAATGCGTTAAGCGTGAGGTTATGGAAGAGACCGGCATCACCCCGGAAAAGCTTATCTTCCATGGGATAATCTATTTCAGAAATGATGAATACGAAGATGAGGAAATGTATCTCTATTCTGCCCATATAAGTGATGAAGTGGCTTCATCCGTCAATGCTGAGGCGGCAAAGGATGAAGGTACGCTAAGCTTCATCCGGGATGAAGAGATATCCTCCCTCAATCTCTGGGAGGGAGACAGAGTCTTCCTGAAGGATATGCTGGAGGGAAAGACACGCATTTCCTATGATCTTAATTACCGTAAAGGAAAGCTTACAGAATGTAAGAAGGTCCCTGTGGCCAATATTCTTTTTGATCTGGACGGTACCCTTATCGATACGGGTGAGGGCATCATGAAATGCGCTGCCTACGCGCTCGAATCGGAAGGCATAAAGGTGTCTGACTACCATGAGCTCTCATTTTTTGTGGGTCCTCCTCTGGTATACACTTATACCGTCAGATACGGTTTCGATATGCAAAAAGCCAGAGAGCTTGTAGATAAATACAGGGAAAGATACAATCCGATCGGAGTTTATGAATGTGAGCCTTATCCGGGGGTAAGAGAATGTCTCAAGGCTCTGAAGGAAAAGGGATATAAGCTTTACGTTGCCTCATCCAAGCCGGAGCATATGTGCCGTCTTTTGCTGGATCATTTTGATCTGTCGGATTATTTTGATGATGTAGCAGGCTCTACCCCGGACGGGAAGATAGATACCAAGAGTCAGGTACTGGCAGAGCTTTTCAGAAGACATACCCAGTCAGATCCATGCTTTGCCGGCTCAGCCATCCTCGTGGGAGATACAAAGTTTGATATCATGGGAGCTATTGATACGGGCATTTCAAGCCTGGGTGTATCCTTCGGCTACGGAAGTCCCGAAGAGATGCTGGATCTCGGCGCCTGCGGCATCGCAGACAGCCTGACTGAAATTGATGACCGTTTTTTCAAAAGCCTGTAAAAATATCCCGGGATAAGATCCCGGGACATTTATTGCTCTTCATCATAAAACCTGAGAAACCGTCAGGCTGAAAAATCTATATTTCCTCCGATCTGCGGAGTCTCTGCCGCTCCTGCAGCAAAGCGGTCAGACACAAGCTTGAAAAGATCATCAAGAGATGAGGCCCTCACTACTTCATATTCGAAATCGTCCTGATCGGCATATGCCTCCTTCGCCTTCTCGCTTCGCGCGCTCCTCGATTTATCGAGTCTGTCCTCCTGAGCCTCCTTTGCTTCCTTCTTATCTGCTGCCTTCTTTGCTTCCCTCTTATCCTCGCGGCTCTTCTCTATGCGCTCAGCCTGCTGGTCTGAGGACTTCTTCAGCACTGCAAAATAGGAAACCTCTCCCTTATCGTCGATCTGCATGCCATATCCTTTGACCTTGTCATTATCGCCGAACTGATCCCGCATCTTGGAAATGCCTTCCTTGGCCATCTGAATGATGCCTTCATATTTCTTGCGGAAGCTCTCATCATTTGCCATTTTCTCGATCTCGTCAGCTCCGATAAGAACGACGGTCTTATTGGGATTGGCATAGCTTGCTGCATTCGCCTGTGCATTGGCCTTCTCCTCATTTGATACGAGGATGAAATCCATATCACCGAACTTACCCTTCAGCTGCTCATAATATTTCTGAGCCTTCTCTGACAGCTGGGGATTGCCTATTGTCCTTCCGAGATTCTGGGAGCCGGTCATATTCTTAACCTTCTCACCTACTATGGAATCAAGCGCTGAAGTCTTTTCATAGACTGCGCCTGCCTCCTGTCCTTTGAAGCCTGTCTGTGTGGTATTGCCTGTCTGGGACGATCTGCCTGATGCGGGCTGTCCGGGAATGCTGCTTTGCTGATATGCGGGTGTCTTTGAGATACTTGAATTAAAATCTACCATTGTACTGTCCTCCATGACTTATAATGCGCATCCTTAATTATAATGCCGCTGCGGGATATCCTTATCCCACAGGCAGCCCCGGACAAGGCGCGCACACACCCTGTCTGAGTATGGAAATCCGTTTCATAAATCATATATCGGAAAGAAAGACGGAAAACTTTATAGTCTGAAAGAAATTATCTGTATCCCGTTCTGTGCCGGAATAATCTGAATCTGCCGAGGATGAGACTGTCTATTCCGGCATTGTCGGCAGCCGCCTTATCCCTGTCAGCCCTGTCTCCGACCATGATGACCTTATTCCTAAGGATCCCGGGATACTCGCTCATAATATAAAAAAGAGCCGAAGGATTGGGCTTAAGGGTCTTGATCTCCCCTTTTCCGCAGTAATACTGCGGCACCTCCCGCTCAAGTCCTACGGCTTTGCATTTGTCCTCTGTCGGATAATCCGAATATATACAGATATTCTTTCCCTCAGCCTGAAGTCTGCTGATAAGGGAGATAAGTACCTCGTCCCTGCACTCTCCCACTACATCCATCGGATTTTCAAGCATCCATTTTTTTATTATCCCCCTCACCCTTACGGGATCCAGTCCGGTCTCCTTAGCCACTGCATCATACAGACCGGATTCATCCATACGGTTACCGGTATCCCAGGTCTCCCTGAGCCTCCTGTATTTTGAAATGGCCAGAATATCCTTTATCCCGCCTTTTGAAGAAAGGGCATGGTACAGGAGACGGAATGCCATCCTGATCTGCATTCCCCTTTGGTAATAAAGGGTCCCGTCCATATCAAATATGATCAGATCGTATCCCTTAAGCTTGTCGTACAGGCTGTTCTTCATTATCACCTGAAAAGATTTACAATGAGCCTGACGCCGTATTTACAGTAATTAAGGAATACGGAGGGCTTCTCTACGCACTCTCCCATCTTTCTTAATATATATTTGGGACGGAGATAGAATCCGAGAAGGATCCTGCGTCTTAAGCTCTCAACCTCTTTGATCGTCAGATATCTGGTGCCTGTCATGCTGGAATGGAAGAAATCACTTCCAAGGACATTTTTGGCCAGCAGATCATCCTCCTTACAGGTCTCATAGAGAGGCGTACCGTAATATGGAAGAGCCATCTTGACCTCGATGAAATCAGGATCGGCTTTATAGATAAGCTTCTT
>CADCRB010000052.1 GCA_902803745.1 uncultured Lachnospiraceae bacterium | reverse complement strand
GATGTGACCTGTATGGCAAATGAAGCGTCATCTAGACTGGATCTAATTGAAACCAGAGTTCTGGAACCTACATTGAGTGAGGATTTCGGTCTTGGAGCGATGGGGTATCTTAAAGAAGACCTTACCCTTAAGGAGCTTGCAGAAAAAACAAAGACAGTCTTCGGACTTGAGAATGTTACAGTATATGGCAATCTTGAAGATACAATTGTAAAGGTTGCCGTGCTTCCCGGATCCGGTTCATCCTGTATTGATAACGCCTATATTGAAGGCTGCGATGTTCTTATCACCGGCGACATAGGGCATCACGACGGAACTGACGCGATCGAAAAGGGAATAAATATAATAGATGCCGGGCATTACGGGGTGGAAAAGCTTTTCAATGACTACCTCGAAAAATATATAAATAAAACAATGCCGGAGCTTTCGGTCTTCAAGGATGATACTGTACGGCAATATGCCGTATTATAAGCAAGGAGAGAAAAGATTATGAACGAGATGATCAAACTGAGATACAGAGGAAATGAATATGAATATCCAGCAGGAACAAAGCTTTCTGTTATAGCCAAAGATTTCCAGAAGGATTTCAAGTCTGCCATTGTCCTTGCAAAAGTTGACAACAAGCTTAAGGAGCTTTTTCATATGGTCACAACCGACTGTGACATTGACTTTGAGGACCTGACTTCCACCTCCGGACATAAAGCTTACAAAAGATCCGCCTCACTGCTTCTTATAAAATCCCTGTATGACGTGATCGGAAGCGGAAATGTAAGTAAATTTATAGTTGATTTCTCCATAGGAGCTGCATACTACTGCCGTTACGAAGGAAAGACAGCTCTGACTGATGATCTTGTGGCAGAGATCAAGACCCGAATGATACAGCTTGTCAATGAGGACGCTCCGATCCAGAAAACTTCCCATTCTCTGGACAAGGTCATAAAGATGTTCCATGAGAGAGGAATGTATGATAAAGAAAGGCTCCTGAGGTATAGAAGATCGGACAAGATCAACATATACAGTCTTCAGGGTTTTCAGGATTACTTTTACGGATATATGCTCCCAAGCTGCGGATATATTAAATACTTTGATCTGTATAAATATGATGACGGTCTTATGCTGCAGCTTCCTGAAAGAAAAGCCCCGACAGTCGTACCGCCTTTTTCAGACAGCCCGAAGCTGTTTGCAACCATGAAATCATCCTCAAAATGGGGTGAGATGATGAGGATAGGCACGGTCGGTGAATTGAACGTGGCAATATCAGAAGGCAGGATGAATGAAGTAATCCTTGTACAGGAAGCCCTGATGGAAAGCAGGATAGCAGAGATCGCTAAGGATATAGTCGACAGGGGAAATGTAAGATTTGTTATGATAGCGGGTCCTTCTTCTTCGGGAAAGACAACCTTCTCTCACAGATTATCCATTGAGCTGCAGGCTCATGGCCTTAAGCCGCATCCTATTGAGATCGATAATTATTTTAAGAACCGTGAGGATACTCCCAGAGATGAAAACGGAGATTATGATTTCGAATGTCTTGAAGCGATCGATGTAGAAGGATTTAACAAGGATATGACATCTCTGCTTAAAGGTGAGACGGTAGAGCTTCCGAAATTCAACTTTAAGATCGGAGTGAGAGAGTATAAGGGAGACTATATGACTTTAGAAGAATCCGACATCCTTGTCTGCGAGGGTATCCATGGCCTCAACGACGAACTCTCGCAGTCACTTCCTAAGGAGAGCAAATACAAGATCTATATAAGCGCCCTGACCACTCTTAACGTTGATGAGCACAACAGAGTGCCGACTACAGACGGCAGACTGATAAGACGCATGGTAAGGGATTATTATACTAGAGGATCTTCCATATCCAGAACTCTCAGTATGTGGTCTTCCGTAAGGAGGGGAGAAGAGAAATACATTTTTCCTTTCCAGGAAGGCGCAGATGCCTTGTTCAACTCTGCGCATATATATGAGATCGCGGCCTTAAAGCCTTATGTGGAACCTTTGCTCTTCGGTGTAAGAGAAGAAGATGAAGGATATCAGGAGGCAAAAAGACTGCTTAAATTCCTGCAGTATTTCCTCTCGATAGATACTTCGGGAATTCCGCAGAATTCTATCATACGGGAATTCATAGGCGGCTCGATATTTCAATAATGATATTTCATATATTCAGCATTATATGTTAGAATTAATCCTTAAGTGAGCCGGATGATGGCGACATGACGGGTATCTGTCATGCCGAGGAAAGTCCGGGCTCCACAGGGCAGGATGACGGATAACGTCCGCCCGGGGTGACCCGCGGGAAAGCGCAACAGAGAACAGACCGCCGCATTATTTGCGGCAAGGGTGAAACGGCAGTGTAAGAGACTACCGCGTCTTTGGTAACAAAGATGGCAGTGCAAGCCCCATCCGGAGCAAGATCAAACAGGAGACCATAGGTTTGCCCGACCTGTTTCCAGGTAGATCGCTCGAGCCTTCCGGTAACGGACGGCCAAGATAGATCATCATCATCACGAAAGTGATACATAACCCGGCTTACAGGCTCACTTATTTTTCTGAAATCATATATCAAATATAACCACCGTTACTTTTAATGAAAAGAGAGGTGAAAGCATGGATTATCTTGAATCATTAGGTGTCAGGGCAAAAAGAGCTGCTGAGGTACTCGCCCATCTTGATCCGGCATCTAAAAATCTGGGACTTCGGGCAGCCGCTGATGCTCTCAGGAAGAATGCATCCGAGATACTGTCTGCCAATCAGATCGATGTAGAGAATGCAAGAGCCAAGGGTGTCGGAGAAGCTCTGATCGACAGGCTGATGCTTACAAACGACAGGATAGACAACATGGCTAAGGGGATCATACAGGTTTCCGAGCTTAAAGACCCGGTCGGAGAGATCATAGAAAATTACATCCGCCCCAATGGTCTTCATATAGACAAAATAACCATCCCAATGGGAGTTATCGGTATCATATATGAATCAAGACCTAATGTCACCTCGGATACATTTTCTCTTTGTTTCAAATCAGGAAATGCCTGCATCCTCCGGGGAGGATCTGATGCCATTAATTCAAACAAAGCCATTGTCAACTATATAAGAAGTGCTCTGGAAAAAGAGAAACTTCCGGATGATGTGATACTTATCGTAACTGATACTTCGAGGGAAACCGCAACCCAGTTTATGAAAATGAACCAGTATATCGATCTGCTGTTCCCAAGAGGAGGAGCAGGGCTCATACAGACGGTGGTTGAGAATGCCACTGTGCCGGTAATAGAAACAGGGGTCGGGAACTGCCACATCTATGTAGATGAAAGCGCAGACATTGATATGGCAGTTAATATCATCGATAATGCGAAGACACAGCGTTTCGGTGTATGTAATGCAGCTGAATCCCTCGTTATCCACAGAGCTGTGGCAGACAAGGTACTTCCCAGGATATATGAAAGGCTGTCCTCAAAAAATGTTGAAATGAGAGGTGCCGATGATGTACGTGAGATTGAGGAAGGAATTGCGCCCTGCACCGAAGAGGATTATAAAAAAGAATATCTGGGGCCCTGTATTTCCGTAAAGCTTGTGGATAATATCGATCACGCGATCGAACATATCAATAATTATTCAACCAGCCACTCGGAAGCCATTATTACTGAAAACAGGGAGAATGCCGAAAAGTTTCTGGATGAGGTCGATTCGGCCTGTGTATATTGGAATGCATCCACAAGATTTACGGACGGTTATGAGTTTGGTTTCGGTTCAGAGATCGGGATCAGTACCCAGAAGCTTCATGCAAGAGGACCTATGGGACTCAGGGCTCTCACATCATATAAATACCAGATAAGGGGAACCGGACAGTGCAGGGAGGTTTGATATGCGTCATTTAATGACACCGCTGGATCTAACGGTCGAAGAGCTTGAGGATCTGATGAATACAGCAGAGGATATCAGGAAGTATCCTGAGAAATATTCGCATGTCTGTGACGGAAAGATACTTGCGGCTTTATTTTATGAACCGAGCACCCGGACCAGGCTTTCCTTTGAAGCTGCAATGCTGCATCTCGGAGGAAAGACCATGGGCTTTGCGGACGCTATGTCGTCATCTGCTGCCAAGGGTGAAAGCGTTGCAGATACGATAAGGGTCGTTTCCTGTTTTGCAGACATAGCTGCCATGAGACATTTTAAGGAAGGCGCTCCTATGGTCGCAGCCCAGTTTTCGAGCATCCCCGTGATCAACGCCGGAGACGGAGGTCATCAGCATCCCACTCAGACACTTACAGATCTGATGACTATAAGATCATCAAAAGGACGGCTTTCTTCACTTAAGATAGGAATGTGCGGTGATCTTAAATTCGGACGTACGGTCCATTCACTCATCCGCGCGCTCTTAAGATATGACAATATCAGTTTTGTCTTCATTTCACCTGATGAGCTTAAGCTCCCAGATTATATGACTGAGGAGCTTGATTCTGATAAAGGTGCTCCATACAAGGAAGTAACACGGCTTGAAGACGCGCTGCCTGAGCTTGACGTACTGTATATGACCAGAGTTCAGAAAGAGCGTTTCTTTAACGAGGAGGATTATGTAAGGCTGAAGGATTACTATATCCTTGACAGCAGAAAAATGGAACTGGCACGAGATGACATGATAGTGCTGCATCCCCTGCCCAGAGTAAATGAAATATCAGTCGAGGTTGATAATGATCCGAGAGCAAAATACTTTGACCAGGTACAGAACGGGATGTATATAAGGATGGCTCTGATACTGATGCTCCTTGGCATCAATGTTGAGGTATGATCATGGCAGAAAAAATAAAATATAAGCTGAACGTAGGAAAAATAGAAGAGGGGTTTGTGATCGATCATATAAGACCCGGCCGCGGATTGATGCTGTATCACGACATGGGACTTAACAAGCTTGACTGCTCGGTAGCGGTAATTCAAAATGCCTCTTCCAGGAAAATGGGCAAAAAAGACATAATCAAGGTTGAAACTTCCATAGATAATTTCAATCTCGATATAATAAGCCTTCTCGATCACAATGCAACCATAGATGTGATAAAGGACGGGGAGATCATAGATAAACCGAAGCTTCCTCTTCCAAGAGAAGTAAAGAATATAATCAAATGCAAAAACCCCAGATGTATTTCATCAATAGAGCAGGGGCTGGACCAGATATTTGTGCTGACAGACGCCCAAAATGCCACTTACAGATGCAAATATTGCGAAACTGAATATGATAACAAATAAAAACCAAACTATATATTGACATTTCAGATATGTCGGGGGTACAATAATAGCGCTTGTAAAATACTAATCCATTTTCAGGAGGAGAAGAAACAATGAAGAAGTTATCACTTATCTTGGTCACGCTGGCAATCACTGTGCTGGCATCGGTTCCTGTCTTTGCAGGACCTCTTGAGGAGGTTGCAGCAGCAAGGGCAGAGCAGGAGAAGAGGCTTGCTGATTATGTTGCATATCAGGAGAGGCTTGCAGCATTCCAGGCAAGCGAGATCGCTAAGGGTCAGGCAGCAGCAGCAGCCGGCAAGGCAGCAGAGGCAGAGAATTTTGCCCGCATCGCAGCTTTCCAGGCAAGCGAGATCGCTAAGGGCCAGGCAGCAGCAGCAGCCGGCAAGGCAGCAGAAGCAGCTAACTTTGAGCGTATCAGAGCTTTCCAGCAGAGTCAGATCGAGCTTGGCAAGGCACAGCGTGAAGCTGGTCTTAAGGCTCAGGCAGAGAATTTTGCCCGCATCGCAGCTTTCCAGCAGAGTCAGATCGCTCTTGGCGTAGCTCAGCGCGAGGCTGGTCTTAAGGCTCAGGCAGAGAATTTCGCTCGCATCAAGGCTTTCCAGGATTCACAGCTTGCAATTGCTAAAGCCAGGGAAGAGGAGAGGATCAAAGTTCTCCAGGCTGTAAAAGCATATTTGGCACTGTTCTGATAACCAGGATAAGTTACTGATATAAGATTTTTAAGGAGTCGCATTTTGCGACTCCTTTTTTTCATTATTTTGTATTATAATCATTAGTATGATATCTGACGAATTGATCTTGTACAGAAATTTCAGATCACAGAAGCTGCTTGACTCCCTGATCACGCTTTTTGAGGGTGAGGGTAGTATGTCTTTGGCATATGAAACTGCCGGATCTCTTGTAACCATGGCCTGCGAGCTTGGCTTTACGGGTAATCTATGGCATAAATATCTCACTTATCTTCTGGCAAATAACGAGAATGCATTCTCCAGGTCCTGTGAGATAAGAGGGCATATTGATGGCACAATCAATGAAACAGCCCTCCATGATATAGACATCTTTTATCAGATGTTTTATTTTGATCTTAAAGATATTGACAGAAAATATAAAATCGAGTGTTATTCTCCGCTGGTGTCCTTTGATATGAATGATGAAGGGAAGATGTTCAATAAAAGGATCCGTGACAGGATAGCTGCGCTTGCTGATTCTCTTGCCGCTTCATCAGATCCATCCGAAATGAAATCTCTGATAGAGGCATTTTATAAGGATTATGGTGTAGGCCTTTTCGGACTTCATAAGGCATTCAAAATACATGAAAGCCTAACCGAGAATTCCTTTGAGATTGAGCCGATAAAAAGAGTAGCCCATATCAGCCTTGACGATCTTGTAGGCTATGAAATCCAAAAGCAAAAACTGATTGACAATACGGAAGCCTTCCTCAGAGGAATGCCTGCAAACAATTGTCTTCTTTATGGAGATTCCGGCACAGGGAAATCTTCATCGATCAAGGGTATAATGAACCGATATTATGAAGACGGTTTACGCATCATTGAAATCTACA
Source organism: uncultured Lachnospiraceae bacterium (assembly GCA_902803745.1). Lineage (GTDB taxonomy): Bacteria > Bacillota > Clostridia > Lachnospirales > Lachnospiraceae > NK4A144. The sequence goes on along the minus strand of CADCRB010000052.1, from coordinate 1,321 downwards.
AGCATCAGTTCCGGTTTCTCAATGATATAATGGCCAGACTGAAGGACAGAAATTACAGATTTATCATTTATATGGATGATCTCTCTTTTGAAGATCAGGAGACAGAATATAAATACCTGAAAGCCATAATTGAAGGCGGCCTTGAAAAGAAACCCGATAATGTACTGATCTACGCTACATCCAACAGAAGGCATCTCATACATGAAGGTTTCAGGGATAAGCTTGACCGTGGAGAAAACGATGACATACATGAGAGTGATACTGTCGAGGAAAAGCTTTCCCTGTATCACAGATTCGGTATAGCAATATATTATGGCAAGCCGACCCAGAAAGAATTTAAGAATATTGTTACCGAGCTGGCTAAAAGAAAAAATCTATCCATAGATGAGAACGAGCTTCTTCTTGCAGCCAACCAATGGGAAATCGAACATGGGGGATTGTCAGGGCGTACTGCTTCGCAATTTATCGACCACATTATCTCAAAGCATCCGTATTCCGGATAAATGACTGATCCTGAAGGGATCTTAAAAACCACGCGTTATAAAAAAGGAAAAAAGAATGAAAAAGTTATTTGCAGCGATCGATGTAGGTTCATATGAGCTTTGTATGAAGATATTTGAATTCGGTGGCAAGACCGGGATCAAGGAGATCGATTGTATCAGGCACAGGATAGATATCGGCAATGATACGTTTCATAATCACATGATAAGCCGTGAAAAAATGGATGAGCTGTGCGAAATACTGAAGGGTTTCCGCAGATCAATGGAAACATACAGAGTAACGGATTATCTTTCCTATGGGACCTCGGCATTCAGGGAGATTGCCAATACAGGAGCTGTACTTGATCAGATTGAGCGTAGAACAGGTATAAGGGTTACGGTATTAAGCAATTCCGAACAGAGATTTCTCGAATACAAAGGAGCTGCTCTTAAGATCGGCTTTGAAAAATACATAAAGACCGGTACAGCTTTCGTGGATATTGGCGGTGGATCAAGCCAGATCACCCTTTTTGACATGGGTCATCTTGTCACGACAGTCAATCTTCATCTGGGAACGCTCCGCATCAGGACCAAACTAAGGGAAATGGAGCCTGTATATTCGGATTATGAGACTATAATAGGCGAGATGGTCGCAAACGAGCTTGATTATTTCAAGGATCTATATCTTGGAGATATCAAAGTAGATAACATCATCATAATTGATGATTATATGTCGGCTATAATGGAGAATTTCGGCGGGAGATCCGAGGGACAGCTCACTGCAAGGGAGTATAAGGATACCATGACGGCTCTTTCCGTCAAATCTCCCTATCAGCTTGCAG
>CADCRB010000051.1 GCA_902803745.1 uncultured Lachnospiraceae bacterium | reverse complement strand
CTCCGAAGGAGAGATCGGATCCTGCCGCTATGAGCCCTGCCTTAAGCTTTGAAGCAAGAATGTCTCTTACAAAGGCCTCCGGGTCATATGACACTGTATCCTTATTTACAGGCATCATATAGATATAATCAATGCCCGCCTCCTCCATCAGCCTTATCTTCTCCGGATTGGGAGTAAGGACGCTGCTCTTCTCACCCGTAATATAATCAGCGACAGGGCTTTCGAAGGTAAATACAAGGGATTTCAGCCCTCTGTCTCCATATGACTTTATCTCATCCAGGAGCTTCCTGTGTCCCAGATGAAGCCCGTCAAACTTCCCGATGGCTACAGCCGTGCGTATGCCGTCTTCTATGAAAGAAACATTCTGCATGGCCTTGCCTCACCATCCTTGATATCATACAGAGCGGCAAAGGTGCCGTCCTCTAGATATATCCTGTATCTGCCGTCTATGGCATTCTTCGCGGCAAATTTGTTCCCATTCCTTACATACTTGTCCAAAACGCCTGATACTTCCATCTTTTCGCAGTCTGCATAGAAATGATCTATCGGAAGGATAAAGTCTCCGATATCACCGCCGCTGTGTACGATCTCCTCTGCTTTAGCAAGCGTGATACACTGCTCTTCAGACAGACCGCAGGCTTTGATCCTTGAGAGACTTTCCATACAGGCGCCGCACCCGAGCTTTTCTCCTATATCCCTGCACAGAGATCTTATATAGGTTCCCTTGGAGCATTCCACCGTAAAAAAAGCCCTACGCTCTCCCTCATCTGAAGGGATCTCAAGATCCGAAATGCTCCTTATGCATACATGGGAGGGTTTTCTTTCTATCTCGATCCCCTCCCTTGCAAGTTCATACAGTTTCCTGCCGTTTATCTTTTTGGCCGAATACATCGGCGGTATCTGGTCATATTCACCGACAAATGACATCACTGCGTCTATGATATCAGCCTCTGTAAGATATGATGCATCAGAGGTCTTAGTCACCTTCCCCGTCATATCCTCGGTGTCTGTCATCAAGCCAAGCCTCATCACGCATCTGTAGGTCTTGTCAGTGTCCGTCAGAAATCCCGCTATCCTCGTGGCCCTTCCCAGACATACCGGAAGCACTCCTGTGACCTCGGGATCAAGGGTTCCGGTATGGCCGATCCTTTTCATCCTGAGAATGCCGCGAAGCTTTGCCACTACATCATTCGAGGTCCAGCCTCTTTCCTTGAATACAGGCAGCACCCCTGTATAGGTATCGTTATTGCTCTTGCCGGACACCGTCTTCTGACTCTTTTTCCCTGTACTGCTTTTCTATCTCGGCTGTGACATTATTTATCACATCATAAGAGCTGCCGGTCATTGTAAGACCTGCTGCCCTGTCATGGCCTCCGCCGCCCAGCTTCCTTGCTATTACCTCCACATTTATATTTTCATTGGAGCGCAGGGATACCTTGAATTCCCCGGTAACTGTCTCATACATAAATATAGCCACGTCCACACCCTTGGTATGCTTCATCTGGCTTACGATCCCCTCCAGATCCCTGGATGAGGCATTATAAAATCGGAGCGTCCTCTGGGTGATGACCGATACTATCACCTTTCCGTCCATAAGCAGTATCGACTCAAGCAGAGATCTTCCAAGCAGTAAAGTCTGACGGTAGGTCTTCTCATAGAAGGCTTCATTTACAACTTTTGAGTGATCAAAATCAAAGGTCATCAGATGGCCTGCGATCTCCATAGTTTTTCTTGAGGTATTGGAGTATTGGAATACGCCGGTGTCGGTCACGATACCGGTATAGATGCATATGGCGGATTCATCATCTATCTCTTCACTTCCTATCAATTCATACACGAGCTCGGCAGTGGATGACGCATCCTCGACAATAAATGAATTCGCCTCGGGAGCTATTCCCTTATATCCAAGATGATGATCTATACAGGCAGCCTCTTTAGCATTTTCAAGCAGGATCTTATTCTTGCCCAGTCTTTCCTTATCACCCATATCCAGGGCTATGAAAAGATCATATGACTCCTCAGAAGGCTCTGTGAGGATCTCCTCATATCCCGGAAGATAATCAAAGAGCGGATTAGGTTCTATCATATAGATATCCGTTTTCTTTTCCGGATATTTCTTTTTCAGATAGGAATAAAGCCCAAGCGAAGAGCCGAACGCATCTCCGTCGGGTCTTATATGTGTGCTGAGCGCAATACTCTGCTTGTTTTCAACGATCTGGTCTATGTCTATCATATCCTGTCCTATTCTTCTCTTGCCTCCTGTGCCTTTCTGTCTGCGGCCATGACCTCGTCTATCTTTCTTGACATATTCACACCGTAGCTGATGGAATTATCCAGGACGAAAGTAAGCTCAGGAGTATTTCTTAGATTAACTTCCCTTGCAAGCTCGTGCCGGATATATCCCTCAGCGCTTCTGAGTCCCTTTATGGTCTCATCACCGTCATCAGACAGCACCGAAACATAGACCTTGCAGGTCTTAAGGTCCGGCGCGACATATACGTCGGTGACGGACGTAAAGGGATCTACCCTCGGATCCTTCACCGTGCGTATTATTGACGAGAGCGCCTTCTGCACTTCGGAGTTTATCCTGTTATTTTTTGTACTGTTCTTTTTCATAATCTCAATCTCATCGGAGCCGGTCTTACTTACTCACGCTCTACCTCTACCTGCTTATGGAATTCAAGCAGATCTCCTTCTTCCACATCATCAAAGCCGTCAAATACAAGTCCGCATTCGAATCCTTCCTTGACTTCCTTGACATCATCCTTGAAACGCTTGAGAGAAGCAAGAGGGCCGTCAAATAATACCTCGTCGCCTCTTGTGACCTTGACAGTGCATCCCTTCTCGACTATACCGTCTGTCACATAGGAACCTGCGATCTTGCCTACTCCGGATGCCTTGAATACCTGCCTTATCTCTCCATGTCCGATTATCTTCTCCTCATATACAGGTCCGAGCATACCCTTCATGGCAGCTTCCACATCCTCGAGTGCCTGATATATGACCTTGTAGAGATGTATGTCCACATTCTCTGCTTCCGCTATCTGCTTTGCCGTATTATCCGGACGCACATTAAATCCTATGATTATAGCGTTTCCTGCAGAAGCCAGCACCACATCGGATTCATTGATGGCGCCGACACCGCCATGGATCACCTTGACCGCGATCTCGTCATTTGACAGCTTGAGCAGTGAGGTCTTAAGTGCCTCCACGGAGCCCTGCACATCTGCCTTTATGATGATATTGAATTCCTTCAGGTCTCCTTCCTTGATCTGATCATATATATCCACCAGACTGACTGACTTCTTCCTTGTCTCTGAAAGCAGCTCCTTCTTATGCTGCTCATTATAGGTCTTGGCAAATTCCTGGGCTTCCTTCTCGCTTTCGGGTGAGACGAAGATCTCACCGGCTTCAGGCACTTCGTCAAGTCCCAGGATCTCGACGGGCATGGAAGGTCCTGCTTCCTTTACCCTCTTGCCCTTGTCATCGATCATTGCCCTGACCCTGCCGTGGCTCATACCGCAGGCCACGAAATCGCCCACATGGAGAGTTCCTTTCTGGACAAGCACGGTAGCTACCGCACCCCGGCCCTTATCAAGCTCTGCCTCTATGACCATTCCTCTGGCCTGACGTCTGGCATTAGCCTTAAGCTCCATGACATCTGCCTGAAGGAGTATCATCTCCAGAAGATCATCAATTCCCTGTCCGGTCTTTGCTGATACGGGTACGAAGGTAGTAGCTCCGCCCCAGTCCTCTGAGATCAGCTCATACTCGGAAAGCTCCTGCTTGACCCTGTCAATATTCGCACTCGGCTTATCTATCTTATTTACCGCTACGATGATCTCGACTCCGGCGGCCTTTGCATGGTTGATTGCCTCCACGGTCTGGGGCATGACACCGTCGTCAGCTGCCACTACGAGGATGACTATATCTGTTGCGTTCGCTCCTCTCATACGCATTGCAGTGAAGGCTTCGTGTCCGGGAGTATCCAGGAAGGTTATGGTGCTTCCGTTTATGCTAACGGTATAGGCGCCTATAGCCTGTGTGATACCGCCTGCTTCCTTATCGGTCACGTGTGCTTTCCTGATATAATCAAGAAGAGAGGTCTTACCATGGTCAACGTGTCCCATTACGCAGACAACAGGCGGACGCTTTTCCATTCTTGACTCATCCTCAGGATCCTCCTTAAGGAGCTCTGCGATGACATCCACGGTCTTCTCCTGTTCGCAGAGGATATCATAGTCGGCAGCTATATTCTCTGCCTCCTCATAGGAAAGCTCTGAATTCACAGTAACTATCTGTCCGGAAAGGAACAGCTTTTTGATGATCGCCGAGGGCTGCATCTTCATATGATCCGCCAGTTCCTTTATGGTAAGGGTATCCGGGATAGTTATGACCTTGATCTCCTCTTCCTCGGTCTTTGCCACGGGAGCAGGCTTCTTGAAGCCATGAGGATTAAATTTCTTATTCTCTTTCTCCTCATCCCTGCGCTCAAAATCATCCTTCCTGCGCTTTACGTCTCCGGGCTTTCTGCGGTTGCCGCCTTTTTCCGGCGCCGGAGCAGATGCTGTCTCAAAGCGCTTATCGCGTCCCGCAGCTGCGGCTTTAGCACCCGGCCCTCTGCCGCCTTGCATCCTTCCCTGATCACCTGTACCAGGCCTATCAGGCCTGCCGCCAGCGTAATTAGCCGGCCTGCCGTTTTGACGTGATGCACCAGTTTTTTCATTTACTCCTCCCGGCCTCCTGTCTGTCCTGTCATGAGATACAGCTCCCTGTCTGGTATTCGCTGTCTCCGTCCTTTCTTCGTTAACCGGCTTAGCCGCTTCCTGCTGCGGCTGCACGGCTGCAGTCTCCTGTGCCCGCGGAGTGATCTCGGTTACAGACTCGCCCTGAGGTCCCTCACGATGCACGAATTTTTTCCTGTTCTGCTGATCCCCCGGCCTTATGATATTAGCCTTAGGTCTGTCGGACGGCTTTATCGAAGGCTTTATTACCCCGGGTCTTCCGGGCATATGTCCCTGCAGACGTCCGGAGCTGATTTTCCCGGACTGCCTGTTGTTTCCAAATTTATCACCGTTATTTACGGTATATATTATCCTCTTTTTCTTTTTCTGAGGAGCAGCCCCTGATCCCTGTGAGGGCGCAGATGTCTGTGAAGCCCCGCCATTTTGTACCGGCGCGGATCCCTGTGATGCTGCATCACCCTGGGCAGGAGATTCACCTGATGCAGCCTTTGCCTCAGGCTTTGCATCGCTCTTTGGCTCCGGCTTCTTATCTTCCTTTTTTCCACCCTGTCCAAAATGATCTTTTATCATCTTCTCGGTAGCTTCATCTACGGCTGACATTGGCTTCTTCCCTTCTATACCCTGATTATCGAGGAAGGCTATCACGTCCTTATTGCTTATCCCAAGACCGTCCGCTGTAAGCTCCTTGGTGATCTCATTTATCCTTTTGTTACTTGCCATTTATTCCGCTGCCTCCAGTTTCTTAATAATAGTCCCTGCAAATCCCACGTCATTGATCGAGATCACGGATCTTATCTCCTGTCCTATGGCGTGTGCCAGATCTTCCTTCGTCGCATATATCCTGCAAGGTACCTCATAATATGCGCTCTTGTCGGCAAACTTCTTTTTCGTTCCGTCCGATGCATCATTTGCTATCAGGACAAGCTGTGATTTACAGCTCCTTATATCCCCAAGCACTGCGCTCTCCCCGGACGATATCTTACCTGCCTTTTTAGCAAGCGAGAGCGTAGATAGTATCCTGTCCGTCATTCTTCCTCTTGATCCCGGACTGTTTCATCTGTTCCTGCTGTATCATCTGTTTCAGGAAGTTCATCCCCGTCAGCAGGCTCCGCTGCTTCTTCTGTGACCTCTTCTGTATACTCTTCAATATATTCCTCTTCCGCAGGATACTCTCCCTCTTCATAGCCTTCTTCATATTCCTCATCATCATATTCATCCGTGAGGTAGTCTTCCATACGGAATCCATGAGCATCCTTAGCCTGATCCTCGCTCTTGATATCAATCTTATATCCCGTGAGTCTGGCAGCCAGTCTGGCGTTCTGCCCCTCCTTGCCTATGGCAAGAGAAAGCTGCTCATTGGGAACCACTACCTTTGCTGTCTTTTCATCGGGATCGACTATTACCGATATGACCTGCGAAGGAGAAAGGGCATTTTCTATGAAAAGAGCAGGGTTCTCATCCCAGTTTACTATGTCTATCTTCTCACCGCCGAGCTCGGATACTACTGCGTTTACACGGTTTCCGTTCATTCCGACGCACGCTCCTACTGCATCTACATCGGGATCGTTGCTGTATACTGCTATCTTGGTCCTGCTGCCGGCTTCTCTTGATATGCTGCGGATCTCCACTGTTCCGTCCTTAACCTCCGCAACCTCTGCTTCAAACAGCTTCTTTACAAGCTCCGGATGTGTACGGCTTACGGAAATGCGTGGGCCCTTGGGTGTATGTCTTACGTCCAGGATATAAACCTTGACCCTGTCAGTGGGACGGAGTATCTCACCACGCACCTGTTCCTTTTCCGAAAGCGTGGCATCAGCTTTTCCGAGGTTGATGCTTATGCTCCTTCCGCTCACTCTCTGCACTATACCGGTTACCACATCCCGGGTTAATGCCGAAAATCTGTCATATACCGAATTTCTTTCCTCTTCGCGGATCTTCTGGAGGATGGCATTCTTGGCATTCTGGGTCGCGATACGCCCGAACTCCTTTGAGTCGATATCTATCTTTATCGTTCCGCCAAGCTCCGCTGAAGGATCGATCTTTTTTGCATCCTCAAGGCTTATCTCAAGGCTCTTGTCCTCCACGTTCTCAACGATGGTCTTTTCCGCATACACTTCATACTCGCAGGTTTCACGATCCATTGATATGTGGATATTGTCCGCCTTGCCGAAGTTATTCCTGCAGGCTATAAGAAGAGAGCTTTCGATAGCTTCAAATAAAGTTTCACGGCTGATCTCCTTTTCCCGCTCGAGCATGTCAATAGCTTCGACCAATTCTGTGTTCATTTTCTTGCTTCCTCCTCTGATTAACGATAGTTTATTATCTCAGTTTGCAGCTTATACCGTACCCCGGTAAAAACAGATGCTGCAGCCTTTATTCAGGCTGTATGGCTTCCTCATTTGGCGGATCCATAAATCCCTTAGAGCAGATCTCCAGCGTGTATTCATCATCAATGAAATCATCTTTATCAAGCAACTTGCTGACGATCCGGCTTACCAGAGTACAGTCCCCTATCGATACATCCGCCTCGTCCTTCCTGCTGATAAAGCCACGCAGATACCAGATGGATCCCTCATTTACATATTCGCTCTTTATCAGATCAAATCCGTTTTTTTCAAGCACCGGAAGGAGCAGCTTTGTAAATCTGTCCTCTATCTCCCGGGCATCCTGCTTTCCGGTCATATCTCATCCTCTCCAATAATAAAGGCGGCCTCGCGAAAGGCCACCTTTAAGCTACGGTTCATAAGATAACACAGGTTACTGTGTTCTGTCAACCTGAAGTAAGATCACCTTCAGGCTTCTTCCTTTTTTGCCATAATATTGCGGGCAATAAGGATACCGGCGATCATGACAACTAAGCCAATGACAAGTGAGATTACCGGATTGCCCACGAGTCCGGCTATGATATAGGTAATAGCAGATACGACGGCTGCTGTCACGGCATATGGAAGCTGCGTCGAAACATGCGCGATATGATCGCACTGTGCCCCTGCGCTTGACATTATTGTGGTATCAGAAATAGGTGAGCAATGGTCTCCGCAGACTGCTCCTGCCATACAAGCCGATACGCATATGATCGCCAGGGGATTTCCGCTCTCAAGTGGGAATACATGGAGACATATCGGTATCAGAATACCGAAGGTACCCCAGGAGGGTCCGGTAGCGAACGACATAAAGCAGGCTATTATGAATACTATCGCCGGAAGG
>CADCRB010000050.1 GCA_902803745.1 uncultured Lachnospiraceae bacterium | reverse complement strand
TAAAGACAATAAGGTCACGGATCTTCTTTATCAGGCCTATGCTCTTGCAGAGCAGGATAAGGATTTTTCAAAGGTGTTCTCCGAGATCGTAGGTCGCTATAATGAGATCATAGCCGGCTTAAATCTCAAGGTATCGCTTAAGAAGGAATTTGAAACGATAAAAAAGAAATTCATGGCTAAGGCAGGAGCGGATTACGCTGCAAGCCGGGGAGAATATCTGAACGGGATACTTCTTGCGGACTATCTCGGATATGAATTTGTAGATGCTGCAGAGGTGATCTTCTTTACGGAAGAAGGTAGCTTTGATTCTGTAAAGACATACAGCGCTGTATATGACAGGCTTCTTGATGTGGACAGAGCTGTTATTCCCGGGTTCTACGGCTCAAACCCTGACGGCTCAATAAAGACCTTTTCAAGAGGAGGATCTGATATCACAGGCTCCATAGTAGCCCGTTCCGTCAAGGCAGACGTATATGAGAACTGGACTGATGTGTCCGGCTTTTTCGTAGCCGATCCACGCATCATCACAGATCCTGAAAACATAGAGATGATCACATATACTGAGCTTCGCGAGCTTGCCTATATGGGGGCTTCGGTGCTGCATGAAGATGCCATTTTCCCGGTTCGCAGGGAGGGCATCCCCATAAATATCAAAAATACAAACAAGCCGGAAGACAAAGGCTCCTGGATAGTGCAGAGCACAGGACAGAAATCGAGATTTACAATCACAGGAATAGCCGGAAAGAAGGGCTTCTGTTCAGTAAATATAGAAAAGGATAAGATGAATTCCGAGGTCGGATTCGGCAGAAAGGTTCTGCAGGCCTTTGAGGATAACGATATCTCCTTTGAGCATATGCCCTCAGGGATAGATACAATGACCATTATAGTCCATCAGGACGAGTTCATAGAAAAGGAGCAGAGCGTAGTATCCGAGATAAACCGTCTGACTCATCCCGACAGCATCGACATAGAGTCGGATCTTGCACTCATTGCCGTAGTGGGACGGGGAATGAAGGCCGCGAAGGGTACTTCCGGAAGGATATTCTCGGCCCTGGCTCATGCCAATGTGAACGTCAAGATGATAGACCAGGGTTCCTCTGAGCTGAATATCATTATCGGAGTAAAGAACGAAGATTTTGAGAATGCCATAAGGGCAATCTACAATATCTTTGTCCTTGCACAGCTGTGACTTAAAGCTGCTCCACAGGCTGATCGGAAAAGTCAAGAAAATTATCTCCATTGGGCACCGGGATAAAATCTATCCCGGTGCCCATTATTTTGTCTCCACCCACATCTATGGATTTTAATAAATTCAGATACTGTTTGGACTGTCGGCGCCGGTGGCCTAATGCGTTATTTAGTACTCGCGGATGCCGCCTCGTAGTGTTATACTTTACTGAGTACTTATTCATTCGGAGGAAGATGATGATAAAGATCGATAACCATGGAACGGGCTTTGCCTCGGTGCTCGAAGAAACGGAAAACCTTGCAAAGCAGAACGGACTTGACGATAAGCAGCAGTCACAGATAAGACTGCTCACGGAAGAAACCATGGAGATGGTCAGAAATCTGAGCGAAGAATTTGAAGCTGAGCTTTCCTTAAAGATCGATAACGGGCAGTTCGAGCTGAAAATGAATTCGGAAACCCGTATGGATTCCAAGAAGAGAGAACGGATGCAGGAGATCGTATCCGGAGACAGCGAGACAAGGGGAGTATCAGGAAAGATAAGGGCTGTCCTTCAGAGCAGATATTATGATGAAGCGGAAAGCAATGAGAAACTTTTCGAAGAAATGGGAATTCAGCGGGTCGAAGCAGGAAAGATAGATGACGAAGACAAAGATCCTGAAGAGGAAGAATATATCTGGTCCCTGCAAAACTACGGCTTTGTGACTTTTGACAGACAGGAGTCAATATGGGACAGTGATACTGAATGGGCAGAGATCGGCAGATCGATCATAGCCAATCTGTCGGACGATCTAAGGATATACATATTCAGGGATCATCAGGAGCTCATAGTCACAAAGCAGCTGAGGGAGGAGACGGCAGAGCGTGACAAATGGAAGATCGATCCTGAGCTGGAGGTTTTGAAAAAGATACCTGTAGCATCCTCGAGGATCCAGGTGCGTATGGTACAGCTGCTTTACGGCGGATTGGGAAACAAGGAGAAGAGTGACAATAAGCTTTCTGTAAGACAGATAAAGATCCCCTGTGATGATTCACCGGTAAAAAAGCTTAAATGCCTGATATATGAGCCTTTGGATAAGACGAAGGAGGTTCTTCCGACGGTACTTCTGCTTCATGGAGGAGCATTTGTATTTCCGGCGCTTCCTTATCATTACAGGCTGGCAAGATATATAGCGGAGAATACCCGGAGCAGGGTCTTTATGCCGGACTATGATCTGGCGCCCGACTACAAGCCTCCGATACAGCATAATGAGGCTTATAAGATATATAAATATCTGCTTGATAATGCCGAAGGACAGCTTATCGATCCGGAACGTTTAGTTATAATTGGAGACAGCGCGGGAGGGACTATGTGCGCGGCTCTCTGCCTGAGACTTAAAAAGAAAGGGATGAAGATGCCTGCAGGACAGCTGCTGCTTTATCCGAGCCTTGACTCCAGACTGGAGAGCAGGTCGATGAAGCTTTATACTGATGTGCCTGTCTGCAATGCAAAGGCAGTAAAAGCCTATTATAAACTATGCCAGTCAAAGTTCGTAAAGGTTCCGCATGAATACAGCTCACCCGTTGAGGCAGATTCTCTTGAGGGTATGCCTCCGACTTATGTGGAGACAGCGGAATTTGACTGTCTGCATGATGACGGGATCCTGTATGCGGACCGTCTGTCAAAGGAGAACTGCGAGGTCGTATTGAATGAGACGAAAGGGACGGTACACGCTTTCGATATGGCCAAAGACAGTGCAGTTCTTAAAGAAGCGATGGAAAGAAGAGCTGGATTTATTAAAGAATGTTTTAAGCAGTAGCTGTGAATATTAAATTTAGGAGGGGTATATGATCACATACGACAACACAAGGACTATCCGTGAACTGCTGGACAAGAGCGTGGAGGAGTTTAAGGAAACGGCTTTTCTGCGTTATGAGAGAGATGATGTCATTTATGATATCAGCTATCAAAGGTTTGGAGAGCTCTGCCGAATGGTTGGAACCTTTCTGAATGAAAGAAGGGCTAAGCTTAAAAGACAGGTTAAGGTCGGATTATTC
>CADCRB010000049.1 GCA_902803745.1 uncultured Lachnospiraceae bacterium | reverse complement strand
CCTGCCAGAAGGTCACCGACAAGGCTTTGGGCTCCGAGACCTACGACCACCGACATTATGCCTGCAGAGGCCAGAAGACTTGTTCCGTCTATCCCTATAAGATACAGGCAATACAGGCTAACTATAGCTACAGCCACGATCCTGACAAGCGATATTATCATTCTTATCATGGTGACGATCCTCTTGCCGAAAGCTTCCGCAAGAAGACACAGGACATATTCAATGATCTTTGTAATGATGATCGCGGCCAGGATTATTACAACGCAGGCAGAAATGGAAAAAATATGTACCCTTCTGTCCCATTCTCCGCTTAAGATATACAGGATCGCCGAATTACTGCCCGCGGTCTTCCATTCACATAAGACGGATATAAGAAAAACTATTCCGAGGATGATAAAGCAGTTTTTGAATATATGCTCAAACTTCTGCGAGGAAGTACTCTGTTTCCATTTTCCGTGCTCTCTCCAATGGAAGAACACTTCAAAAGGATCTGATTCCTGATAATAAAGCTTTTCTTCACCGGTATCCGACACACATATCATGCACGCGGCGATCAAAAGCATGATTATAAGGGCGTATACGGCATGATTTCTGGCTGATTTAAAGCTCCCCACACAAAGCGCATCCACGGGTAAGGACGTCGAGATATAATAATCGCCTCCCTGTCTGAAGCTGTTTAGATATAAGTCATTGTCAAAGGACTGGAAACCGTTATAGTTTCCGCTGAATGCCTTGTCCGATATATTCAGATCCTTTGCATATTCATCGATAAGGTACGCCTTCTGGGAATAAAAGACCTTGTAGTCATCTTCCTCTTCGTCATATACATAGCCAGTCAGGAACCCGTCGTTGGATATGCGCGTGTTGGAGAGTACATATTCCGGTTTGGCGCTGTCAAGCTCCATCTCCCCCTCTCCTATAACGACATCCATCCGGATCAGTCCCCTGTGACGTATGACATCATTGCCTCCTGCTCCCTGCTTCATGTACTCCGCATAACTGACATATCTGGTATTATGGTTTTCATCCAGACAGGTAAAATAATACATTGGACAGGCCACTGACCGTACGATCAGATTTTCGTAAATCTTCGGATCATCCTTAATGATCGTGTCCTTCCTGCCGTCAAGGATATCCCAAAGCTCGTAGTACGGATCATTCTGATCGGTCGGCAGTGAAAAATTACTGTATTTGGAAGAAGTTGCCAATGCAACACCCTTGTCGGAAACAAGAAAGATATTGTCAGCATCATTTTCTTCTTTCAGCCTCTGAAGATCCTCGGAATCATTCAGAACAAATATGGTGTTGTTATAATCATCCCTGACAACATTACGGTTGCCGCTTTCATCAACGCTGCCGTACTGAACGACCCCTCCTTCATTCACATCTATATTCAGATAATCGTCGCCGTATATGGAGACAATGAAGGATATCAGCTCCGCACGGCTTAAATACTCCATATCGTAATAATCCTTAATCGCAGTCTGCAGATCCTCGCTCTGCTCCACGCTTCTCATGATATCCTCTTCAGTCGCGACTGTTTCCGAGAAGGAACCTGAAAGCTCCAGGAGTGTCTGGAAATATAAACCGAAACAAAGCAGAAGAACTGCTGCCACGAGTACAACAGGGATGATCTTCCCCATCAGTACTTTGCTGACAAAGACCTCATGCTCTTTTATCTTATAGATTCTTATATTATGAAGATCCTCGCCTTTATTAAGTGTTTCACAACGAATGTAGTGGGAATAGGCAATGACGAGCGTCAGAAATATGATATAAAGGAAAATATTCCAATTGATAAGCGAGGCGTTGATATAAAACAGATTGCTGTTTGGAACCACGGACACAATATACTCATTCATCCCATAGAGCTTCGAAGAATATCCCCTAACCGAAACATAGCATTTTTTGCCGTCAATATACGACATTCCTTTGTATCCGTCCACGAGTATATCTGGCTTAAAACCTATGTCCGATGCTTTAGCTCCGGTTCTGTCATTTCCGAGAAACGTACCGTACCGAACGGTATCAGTATCGGCATCTACTATGAATGCTTCGCCGTTGTTTCCGATAGTGGAATCATTCACCCATAAAGACAGATCCTCCATGTTATCCTCCATCTTATCCACGATATATGAAGAAAATGCCAGGAAGAAAAATTTTTGTCCGTCCTGATCATAGGAGCCGGGGATCGGCTTGCAGTACAGATACAGCATTTCACCCGGATATTGCTCACTGTCCTTAAAGGGATTGTCTACCGTCAGATACCCGACCTTTCCGTCGCACAGGTCATAGTATTCTTTTTCAGGTATTTCGGTCTTAATGTCTTTCAGGATATTATATCCTATATTCTCCTGAACATCAGATACAACGACATCCCCGTCTCTTTCCACGATAAGAAGCCACACACAGTCAGCCATGTATTGCGTGGCGTTAAAAAGCATCTTACTCTGATCATCGATCGGAAGGGATCTCAGCTCTACGTAGTTATAACCTGAATAACCCACTACCAGATCATTGAGCATCATGGTATTGTTCGCATGATAGTTCTCTATCAGCGAGGATATCTCGCTTTCGTTACTGTTCAGATGTGTCAGTGTCGATGAAAAGAACCTGAGATTATTCTTGTCCTGCTTCTGAACCGCCTCTGTCCGAAGCAGCATCACCAGAATAATAAGATATGCCAGCACGCTCACAATTGCTATGCCGGTGATGAAGACTCCCTTCCATTTGATCAGTTTTCTTTTATCGATATTCTCCTTCATGACTCCTTTATTAACACCTCCACCACAGAAGCCGGATCCGGCGAAGTGATATCAGGCTTCTGCACCGGTACTGCCCTCAGGTAAGAAACCATGGATATCGCCGGGCGCTTTCTTGTTTAAGGGCTTAAAGTAATCTTTCTCCGCATCTCCAGATTAAAAATCAGCCTGCATATATCATCCCGTCAAAAAGATCCTCATATGAAAATTGATCATTTACCTTGCGTGGATTATCGC
The DNA here is from genome assembly GCA_902803745.1 of uncultured Lachnospiraceae bacterium. GTDB lineage: Bacteria > Bacillota > Clostridia > Lachnospirales > Lachnospiraceae > NK4A144. The sequence continues at coordinate 3,404 of CADCRB010000049.1, read as the reverse complement.
CGGAAATCTCCAGCCTCACTATCCTGCCATCCTCAAGATAAGCATCCACTATACTCTTTGCGTCCGTACGCCAGAGCGTATATTTGCTGCCCTCCGGTATCGTCACGTCCTCCTCCTTTACTTTTCCGCTTTCATCAACTATATCCGCTTTCAGATCCGCCTTGGAGGTCAGAACAAAAACATCCTCCGGTATGACAAGATACCCATCCTTCATTATAAGCTTTCCGTCATCACCAACTTTAAATTTCCCCGTTGCATTATAAGTAGAAAGAAGGTCACACCTTACTCCCAGCTCCATATCATTGGGATCCAGAGACAGCACTGATCCGTAGATGTTCTCCTTCTCATTGATATAATCACAGTATGTGTAACTCAGGCTGCCATCAAGCTTTACTTCGGCAGGAGCGTCCTTGCTGAGATCCACGGCATAGAAATCCTTATAATCGTTGTCCATATTAGCGATGATATAGAGATAATCCCTGTCGTCATCAGTATGTGCGGTAAACGCCTTCAGACTGTAATAATCCATATCACCGAGACTAAGCTCTTTACTTCCCTTATAAATATTTATCTTCGAGAAATAATCATTCTGGTCATATTCCTCCCTGCTGATCTTAAGCTCCTCCGCGGTACCGCCGAAGCTGTATTTATTCTCTGCCTCAGTCAGATAGGAAATGTAGCCGCCGGAATGGGAATAATCCTTCTTAAAAAGAGACGGTTCTTCGTCATAAAGTATCTTCACCACCTGATCGCCGAAAGCATATGCGCTTATGCCATAGGGTGAAAAATAAAAACTTACCCCGTCCGGATCAAGGGTAAAATTATATGCATAATGATAATTTCCGTCAGGATCCTCGCTGCCCTCCTTCAGTTTAATATCATATTCAGCAAGAGAATCCTCAAGCCCGAAATACTCTACATCCGGATAATCTGCGACGAGCTTTTGCTCCAGGATCTTATTCAGCTTTTCCTGATCCGTGATAACATCCGACATAATTATATCCTTGCCGGTGGAAGGATCGACATTATAGGTCTCATAATAATAGTCGGGATGCGCTCCTCCCAGATAACCCTTCATAACCCTTACTATACTGACACATTTGTCGTCCGCTCTTTTCAACACATCATCTGCATAGCTGTAATAATATCCGTCCGCTCCGGCAGCCCGCGCCTCCTCTTCATATTCAAATGCATCACGTTCATATTTTGAGATCTCATCAGCAAAAAATGCTTCCTCATCATCAGAAAGTCTCTTCAGAGTCTTTGCAAGCTCCGGGTGAGAAGAGCCACTCTCCGGAGTACAAAGTATATGGTTTCCGAAACACTGGAAATACACATACCCTTCTCCATCTGTATATTTGCTCATATCAAAATATGTATTGATAAGGCGGAGTCTGTCAGCATCTTCTTCCGTTCCGCTTCCCCCAAAGAGAGAGTCTTCCCCTGTTTTTTCTTCCGAGGATTTTTCTTCTTCGGATTTTTCTTCGTCCGTCCCGGATGCATTTTTTGCGGTATCATCGGCGCTTTGTGTTTCATCCGTCCGGACATTCTCTTCATATACCGTTTCTTCGCTATCCCCGCAGCCGGAAAAAGCTATAGCCAGTATAAGCAATAAAGCTACTATTACTGTTTTCTTTTTCATGACCCTGTCCTCCTTGATCTCACCATACCTTGATCCTGTCTTCCGGAGCAAGATACATATTATCCCCTTCTTTTACATCATAGGTTTCATAATACTCATCAAACTGCTGCACAACCACATTCGTACGCAGGTAGCCCAGAGGATGCTGATCCTGTAAAAGCTCTTCAAGCTCACTGCTGTAATTTGATATTACCAGATTCAGGACAGAATATTTCCTGAAGAACTCATCATAATCAAAATCCTTTTCTTTTTTTGCCATCCTGAGCGCACATTGCAGTCCCGTTATATCCGCCAGCATTTCGGTATCCACACTTTTCCCATTAACGTGGTATCCCTCAAAGGGAACGATCGTATCAAGGTAATCGTCAAGTTTATCTATCCTTCTGCGAAACTCCGCCTTATCCTCTTTGCTCCACCAGTCCCTCAGATTTCCCTCTGCATCATATCTTGCCCCATTGGAATCAAAACAATGAGAGATCTCATGCCCGACCCAGAAACCAGCCACCGAAGCATAAAGCTCCTCCGTACTCATATCCTTATAATAGAAGGGCTCCTCCATCATACCCAGACAGATAAATATGGTATTTTCGGAATTGCTGTAATATGCATTGCAATCAAGGACATCTGTTTCCGCGGCCCAGCATTCATTATCCACTTCCCCTCCGAGTCTGGCGCAGTCCATCCGATGGTAAAACATGGTGATCTTTTCTATTGCTTCCAAAAGAGAACATCCCTTAACAGAAAGATCGGAATAATCCGTCCATTTATCGGGATACGCTACACAAAGCCTTATCGAATCAAGCTTTTTTATGGCATAATCGATTGTTTCCTGCGATGCCCATTCATTTTCAGAAAGCATCTCCCTGTAGCAGTCTATGACACCAAGGCAAAGATCCTCCATCTCCTTACGGTCTTCGTCCACGCCGTACTCTTCCACATATAATTCCTGCAGCGGTTCACAGAGCAGCTCCTTAACCGTATAATATGCATTCTCCTCATCCGTATACCAATAGGCGGAATCATAGCATTCGTTGGTTGTATCTGTTTCAAAATCATAAGCTTCCCTATCGGCATATGCAGCAAGGTCTATCAGAGCATTGATGTATACTATGCTTTTTATCGCCTCAAGGTTCTCATCTGTATATATCTCATTCAGATATTCAAGATAATCCTGGTCGGAGACTATATATTTCCCATCGTATTTAAGTCCCGAAGCTTCAACGATATCCGCAAGGGGAAAATTGACCGAAAGTTTCTCCAGCTCCTTAAAGCTCATCTCATTATTAGCTGTCTCTATGTAGTCATCTCTCATCATCTCCTCAGCGGTGGACAGTTTCAGAGACATCTTTTCTTCCAGATCCCGGGCTTGTTCAAGCATATCCCGGGCTTCTGATTCTCCGATGCCGAGCCTTCCCGCAAGGTAAACAAACATCTTCTCATTATAGGCTGCTGTCATATCGCCTAATTCCGTTCTGCTGCTGTATTCTGCCGCATCATCCAGCAGCAGGTCCTCAGGAGCGAGATAGACTGCATAATGTGTCGAGTCATTGATCGAGATATCAACGGAAAGACTGATGAAGTTTACAAGAAAGACGAGAGCCTCCTCAGTCATAAGATAATCCGTCAATTCATCAAGCGAATCTGCATTAAGAACAGGGTCGGTGAGCCTTTTTATTTCCCCCATACCGTTACTGTTTCTTGTATCCCAGTCAATAAGAAGATCATACGTATCATACAGCAGCTCCGCATTATGTCCTGTCTG
>CADCRB010000048.1 GCA_902803745.1 uncultured Lachnospiraceae bacterium | reverse complement strand
CGCCGGTGTGGCGGAACTGGCAGACGCCCGGGACTTAAAATCCCGTGGGTATTTATACCCGTACCGGTTCGACCCCGGTCACCGGCATTTTTTATTCATTTTCAGGTTCTCTTTTTGATTTTGCAAGTGTGAAAATAAACTCTGAACCGGCACCTTCGGTAGATATGACGTTTATGTTCTGATTATGAGCCTGTATGATCTCTTTAGTAATAGCGAGTCCCAGCCCGGTTCCTTTTTTGTCTTTTCCCCTCGACAGGTCTGTCTTATAGAATCGGTCGAATACAAGTTTCTGGGCATCGGCGGGAATGCCTATTCCTGTATCCTTAACTGAAACAAACACTTTCTCACCTTTTTCCGTTGTTTCTATCTTTATGATCGAATTGTTGTGGGAGAATTTTATCGCATTATCCACGAGATTTGCGACAACCTGCTGGATCTTTCCCATGTCGGCCGATACGAAGAGGCGCTCTCCGGATAGGATAAGCTCAATGGATATCTTCTTTTGTCTGCACAGTACATCAAAGGTCTCACAGATCTGACGAATCACGGAGTTTATATCGAAATCTGATATTGAAAGCACCATCCCCTTGTTGTTAAGAGAGTTCAGCTCAAGGAGCCCATTGGTCAGCTTGGTGAGACGATCGGTTTCATTTAATACTACCTGAAGATACTTTTCATGCATCTCTGGCGGTATGGTACCGTCAAGCATTGCGGTAAGATAACCTCTGATGGAAGTAAGCGGAGATCTGAAATCGTGAGAGACATTGGCAATAAATTTCTTTTGATTGTCTTCTGATCTTCCGATCTCGGAGGCCATATAGTACAGAGTTCCCGCAAGATACCCCATTTCATCCCTGCTTTGCACATCAGGGTTATAATCATAGTGTCCCCGCGCATACTCCTCAGCAGCTGTAGTGATGCGGCGTATGGGAATATAGACCGCGAAAGAAAATGCTACAAGCACCAGAAGAGAAAGAAGATACATAAAAAGCATAGTGATATAGGAAATATTCAGAAGCCTTTCTCTTGAAGCGTAAAGGTCTGACATAGGCATCTGTATGACGACATAACCTCTGACACTGTAACGGCTTGTTATGGGATAGAAGACAGACAGATAGTCTTCATCATAGGTGCCGTAGAAGTCGCTGACAAGGTAATATGATCCGATCGCGCCGGGATCGAAGTCTTCAAAGACTGTAGCTTCAGAGGAACGACTGTCAAGTATCTGTCTGCCGTTTTGATCTATGATCCTTATCTCTGCGGAGATATAGGTGTCTATGGCTGTGAGCTGCTCCAGAGCATCCTCTCTTTCAGGTCCGCCGCTGTATATCTCGTTGCCGTAGGAAATCGCTACCAGTCTGCTCTCTCTGTAAAGTGACTCTGCTCTTGTTCGGGTAAGATCATTAAGGATAAGCCGGCTGTTTATAGCAGATATCATAACAAAAGATAAAAGAAAGAATAACAGATATGCGAGGATAAGCTTGAGATACAGGGTCCGGTGCAGCTTCATTTCTTTGAAAGCACTGCTTCAAATGTGAGCTCTGTAAAATCACCGCGGGAGTATCTCTGGACAGTGACCACTGTCTCTATTCCGGCGGTAAGCTCTGATATCACATCCGAGTAATCGTTATAGTCTGTTATTTCCTCAGTTCCGATCTTGGTGATCACATCACCGCTCTGGATACCGGCAGTCATAGCAGGCGAATCGGGATCCACATTTATTACATACGCGCCCATCGGCAGATTGTAAGTATCTGCAGCATCCTGGGTAACACTGGTGCCTATGATGCCCATATAGGTCCGTTCTTTTCCATTTGCAAGATTCTCTATGGTATCTTTTATATCAGATATGGCATATGTCGTGATCATATCAGAGAGATTACTGTCTTTATATTCATCGGTGATGATACCCAGTACACGCCCGCTGTAATCAATTATCACGCCCGAGGAGTTTTCGGAACCGCGAATGTCAGTGGTAAGTAGATGAACATTAAAATCGCTCATTTCTTTTTCTTGAGACATTGAGGTAATAAATCCATATCCTTCAGAATCAGCTATGCCTATGGGTGAACCTATGGCTATGACCGGAGTGCCGACGACGGTGGAATACGCGGAGGACCCCAGAGTGGCGTAGTGGATGTGATCTTTTACCTCATCACTGAGTTCGGAAAGCTCTACGCCTATGATCTGAAGAGAGGTGTCGGGATCGGTATTGATTATCTTTGCATTGGCAGGTGTGCCGTCTGATAATACAACGGATATTTGCTCTGCGTCTTTTGTGATGCTGCTGTCAACAAGGATCAGAAGCTGCCTGCCGTTGTCAGCTATCATCAACCCCATGGCCGTATTACCGTTCTCATATGGATTTTCAAACCAGTCAGTGTCAGTGGTAGTTGCCTTTACAGTGACAAGTGATCTGGCAGCATCGGCAGCGACATTATGGACAGACTGACATAGTCTGGAGTAAGCTTCAGGGCTCATATCAACGTTGTTAGTTATATTGTTTATAATGGTGGAGCGGCCGGGATTGCCGGGTTCTGCAGACTTTGTATCCTGAGGAACAGTGTCAGCGGAAATGACCGCCTTGTCTTCGGAGGGCGCAGCCGGGATACTGTCTTTGGATAAAGCCGCAGGAACAGCACTTTCAGGCTCCGAGCCTGAGAGACTGACTTCTCTGACTGTATCACCGGGATCAGGGGAAATGCGGGCATAGACCAGAGTAAAGGTGATGGCTGATACCATACCGAAAACGACAGCTATCAGAGCTGTCATTCCTATCCTTTTTGCCAGTTTCTTCTTATCAACCGGCCTGTCTTTTATTTTTTCTTTAATAAAATCTGATGCCACCTTGATGTATTTCCGAATGATACTATATACTTAATAATATTGTCGATCATTGTAAACCGGTAAACGTGCGGATCTCTGTGAATGAAGAAATCCGTATCTGAGTATACCACAATTCCTTCTTTTTCGGAAAACAAAGGATCAGAAAAAGATAATGAATAAAAGAGTCATAGAGAAGCTTGAATATTATAAAATACTTGAAATGCTTGCAGAGCGCGCTGCTTCTTCGGAAGCAAAAAAACTCTGCAGGGAAACTTTGCCTGCGCCTTCCCGGGAGGAAGCGGAGCGCAGACTCTCCCGCGTCTCGGATGCGGTCGAACGGATATTTAAGGACGGAACAATATCCTTCGGGGGGATACGTGATGTAAGAAGTGGCGTACTTTCGACCGGAAGAGAGTTTGTATTGACTCCCGGAGAGCTGATGGATACAGCAGCTACCCTTGAGACTATAGAGACGATAAAGGCTTACGGGACGAGGGAGCGATTTGAGGACAATCCTGATTCGCTTTATGACGACTTTGACTGCCTTGTTCCTCTGTCGGATATAGCAAGGGAAATACGAAGATGCATTATATCGGAGGATGAAATAGCAGATGACGCGTCCGGAGCGCTAAAGGATATCCGACGCGGCATCAGGAATACCAGGGAGCGTATCAGATCAGAGCTGTCATCGATGGTCCAGGGGAAATATGCGTCATATCTCATGGAGCCTGTTGTTACCCAGCGCGACGGAAGATTTGTGATACCGGTGAAGTCTGAGTATAAAAATCAGGTCCCGGGTATGGTTCATGATACTTCATCCACCGGTTCGACCATATTTATAGAGCCTGCCTCTTCAGTGAAGCTTAATAATGAAGTAAGAGAACTTCAGATATCCGAAAAACAGGAGATACAGGCCATCCTTCAGAGACTTTCATCAGAGGTAGCCCTGAAGAGTGACCAGATCATTGCGGATATAGATATAGTTACCGGTCTTGATCATGTTTTTGCGTGCGCAGGACTTGCACTTGACATGAAAGCATTCAGGCCGGTTTTTTCCGAGGACCTTTCGTTTGACCTTAAGGAAGCAAGACATCCGCTTCTGGACGAAAAGAAGGTGGTCCCTATAAACATCCGTCTTGGTATCGATTACGATCAGCTTATAATCACGGGACCGAATACAGGAGGAAAGACAGTAACCCTAAAGACAGCCGGTCTTTTAACGATGATGGGATTATCAGGTCTTTTCATTCCGGCAGCGGAGGGATCAAAGCTGGGCTTTTTCAGGGAGATATATGCTGATATAGGAGATGAGCAGAGCATCGAGCAGTCACTTTCCACCTTCTCGGCACATATGGCTAACATCGTGGATATCCTGAAAAGGTGCGATAAGGATTCCCTGTGCCTTTTTGATGAGCTGGGAGCCGGTACCGATCCTGAAGAAGGAGCGGCTCTTGCAATTTCCATCCTGAATTTCCTCCATGTAAGGGGGATCAGATCCATGGCTACCACTCATTATTCAGAACTGAAAATGTACGCTCTGGATACACAGGGGATAGAAAATGCCTGCTGCGAATTTGATGTGGAAACTCTGTCACCCACCTATCATCTTCTGATAGGGGTTCCCGGAAAGAGTAATGCTTTTGCCATATCAAGGAAACTGGGACTTCCCGGTTATGTGATAGAGGAAGCCGAAAGGCGGATGGATGAGGCAGACCGTGAGTTTGAATCAGTGGTGGGGCGCCTTGATGATGCCAGGCAGGAGCTGGAAAAGCTTCAAAATGAAGCTGACAGCGAAAGGAATGAAGCCGCATCTCTCAGACAACAGCTTGACGATACAAGAGAGAAGCTTCAAAGAGAACGTGACAGGATCATTGAAAAAGCCAGAAGGGAGGCTGCAGATATCCTGCAGGATGCCAAGCTCCAGGCTGATGCTGTGCTGAGAGACATAAACAAATACGGAACATCCGCGGATCGTGAAGGAGTGAAGAAACTCGAAGCAGACAGAGCAATGCTAAGGCGCGGGATAGAAAGACAGGATGCTGAAAAGCCTGAGAAGGTCAAGAACTCCGGCATCAGGGAACAGGACATTGCTTTGGGGATGAGCGTGGAAATTGTTTCCTCGGGGTTCAGGGGGAATGTCCTTACCAAGCCTGACAGTAAAGGTAACCTGACCGTACAGTGTGGTATAATGAATTATAAGACTAATATCAGTGATCTTAAGCCGGCAGAGTCAGAGAACAAAGCAAAGCCGCGGTCTTCCGGAATGAAGGGCTTGTCACATGCAAAGAGCATTCCGACAGAGCTTAATATAATCGGCCTAACCGTGGATGAAGGGCTGGCAAAGATGGCTGAATACCTGGATGATGCATATATGTCACACCTTGCCGAGGTAAGGATAGTGCATGGGAAGGGAACGGGAAAGCTCAGGGATGCTGTCCAGCGTGAACTGAAGAAGGTAAAATATGTTAAGTCTTACCGGACCGGAGAATACGGAGAAGGCGATGCAGGTGTGACTGTAGTGAAATTTAAGCAGTAAGAATACGGGCCGATGCATATGCTTTTGAAGCAAGGAGCAGGAAATGTCAAATAAACAGAAAATCCTTATTGTAGATGATGATGAAAACATTGCGGAACTGATATCGCTATATCTGACAAAGGAGTGCTTTGATACACATATTGTGCATGACGGAGAGGCTGCACTGCAGGCCTTTGACAGATTTGAGCCGGATCTTATACTTTTGGATCTGATGCTCCCGGGAATAGATGGTTATCAGGTCTGTCGTGAAGTAAGAGCCAAAAGCCAGACGCCCATAATCATGCTTTCCGCAAAGGGAGAGGTCTTTGACAAGGTGCTTGGGTTGGAGCTCGGGGCAGACGACTATATGGAAAAGCCCTTTGATTCAAAGGAACTGGTGGCCAGAGTAAAGGCCGTGCTTAGGCGATACAGGCCCGTGACACAGGAAAAGGCGGATGCGGGCGCGATCAAGAAGGTTGAATATCCTGATCTGTCGATAAATCTGACAAATTATTCTGTCCTTTATAACGGACAGAATATAGATATGCCGCCCAAGGAACTGGAGCTTCTTTATTTTCTGGCTTCTTCTCCCAATCAGGTCTTTACAAGGGAGCAGCTTTTGGATCACATATGGGGATACGAGTATATAGGTGATACTCGAACCGTGGATGTACATATCAAAAGACTCAGGGAGAAGATCAATGACCATAATTCCTGGCGTATTGCTACTGTATGGGGAATAGGCTATAAATTTGAAACATCCTGAAATAATACGAAAACTGAAAGGACTTATAAAACATGAAGTATCTGAATGAGCTGGCTGAGGGAGACCGGATCTCTGACGTATATCTATGTAAGAAAGCAGCAAATCTGACAACAAAAACCGGCAAGGAATATATGAGCCTTACCCTTATGGATAAGACTGCAAATACGGATGCGAAGATATGGGAGCCGAACTCTGATGGTATAGGTGAATTTGACGAGCTGGATTATATATATGTCTCAGGCGATGTTACTGTATTTAACGGTGCAATACAGGTCAATATTAGGAGGCTGAGACGGGCGGAGGACGGGGAATACAATCCGGCAGATTATCTTCCGATGTCACCCTTTGATAATGACAGCATGTATAATCAACTGAAAAATGTAGTCGATACAGTAAAGAATAAACATCTTAACAGCCTGCTGAAGAGCTTTTTTGTGGATGATAAGGAATTTATTGAAAGCTTCAGGAAATGCTCTGCTGCCAAGACCGTTCATCATGGGTTTGTGGGAGGTCTTATGCAGCATACTCTTGCGGTCACAAGACTATGCAAGTTCTACACTAAGGCATATCCGGTACTGGACCATGATCTGCTTATATCTGCTGCAATGCTCCATGATATCGGAAAGATAAAAGAGCTTTCACAGTTTCCTGAAAATGATTATACGGATGACGGACAGCTGCTGGGACATATTTATATGGGAGCCGAAATGATAGCTGCAAGGGTAGCTAAGATAGAAGGATTTCCCGCAAAGCTGCTTTCAGAGCTGCAGCATTGCATATTAGCCCATCACGGGGAACTGGAATTCGGATCACCTAAGACTCCGGAGCTTATCGAGGCTTTTGCGCTGCATATGGCTGACAATACGGATGCAAAGCTGGAGACTTTTTCGGAGGCTGTTAAGGGCAGGGAATCAGATAAGTGGCTCGGGATAAACAGACCTCTTGGGGGAAATATCAGAAGGACTTCGAATTGGACTGTTTCGGAGGAGGAAACGTGAAAAAAACGGATCTCATCTATGCAAAGAATGATGTATTGAAAGGGCTCGAAATAGGAGCCCTTTCTTCAGATGGAGCAGGGATAGCAAAGACCAAAGGTTATCCGATATTTGTAAAAGATGCCCTCCCTGGAGACGTGGTTACTGCCGGTCTGACTAAGGTAAAAAAAGATATGGCATTTGCGAGGCTGATCTCGATCGAGCATGGATCGTCTGACAGAGTGAAGCCAAAATGTGATCAGGCAAGATCCTGCGGGGGGTGTGTCATACAGGAGCTTTCCTACGAGAAACAGCTGGAGTATAAGGATGATAAGGTATATAACTGTCTGCTCCGAATAGGAGGAATACCTGCGAAGATACTGGATGCAGCTCATGAGGCTCCTGTCGGAATGGATAAACCATGGAGATACCGCAATAAAGCACAGTATCCTATAGGCAGGGACAGAGAAGGAAGGATTATATCGGGGTTCTACGCAGGAAGGACACATCATATCGTAGAGGCGGAAGAGTGCTGCCTTAATCCTCCGGAGTTTTCAGCCATACTGAGAATTTTTATCAATTTTTGTCAGGAGAACGGACTCGAGCCGTATGATGAGATAAATGATACAGGCATTGTCAGACATCTGCTAATAAGAAAGGCTTTCGGAACGGGAGAGTTGATGATAATGCCCGTGGTGAAAAGCTTTGAAGCGTTTGATGAAAAAATGCGCGATCGTCTGGTGGAGGCGCTTAAAGGAATCCCGGGACTTGTGACCATAGTGCTCAACGAGAATCCTCGTAAGACCAATGTGATCCTCGGGAGGGCGGAAAGGGTGATATTCGGTCCCGGATATATCACCGACACAATGAAGGATCTGACCTTCAGGATCTCTCCTTCCTCTTTCTATCAGATAAATTCGGAACAGGCGGTAAAAATATATGAGAAAGCTATGGAGTATGCTTCGCTTACCGGTAACGAAAAGGTATATGATCTTTGCTGCGGTATAGGAACAATATCCCTGTTTTTTTCTAAAAAGGCGTCTGAGGTATTCGGGGTGGAGATCTCGGAAAGGGCGATCGAAGATGCAAGGGAGAATGCAAAGATTAACGGGATAACTAATGTGGAGTTTACTGCATCCGCAGCTGAAGAATATCTGCCAGGGGTAGAGAATATCTCCGCCGATGTGGTGGTACTTGATCCGCCGAGATCCGGAATGGAAAGGCTGGCACTGGATGCCATCGTAAAGGCATCGCCGGCAAAAATAATATATATTGCATGTGATCCGGCGACTCAGGCGATAGATATAAAGGTCTTTCTGGCAGCGGGATATAAACTTTCCCGGTATACGGTGTTTGATCAGTTTTGCCACACAAGCCATGTGGAGACTGTAGTGTTGCTCACAAGAGTGAACTAATAGAAATCCTTGAATTTACGCACTTTTTCGAGCATTTCACGTTTGATAAGACT
>CADCRB010000047.1 GCA_902803745.1 uncultured Lachnospiraceae bacterium | reverse complement strand
AGGATAGAGCTCACGGTGGAGAAAGACTGTATCAACCGCGAACTCAGAGATCTCAGGTATGGATCCGAAAACCGTCCGGACTGGATAGTAGTGGTCGATGATGACAGGGCCAATCTTACCTTTGTCGGCAACGTGCTCAGTAAAAATAACATGCGTGTATCGGCTGTCAGGTCAGGTCAGGCTTTTCTTGATTTTATGAAGGATAATAAACCCGATCTCATACTGCTTGATGTGAAGATGCCCGAGATGGATGGTTTTGAGACACTTCACAGGCTTAGGGAGCAGGTGGGCGGTACTTCGCGTATCCCTGTGATCTTTCTGACAGGTGATGAAAGTGAGGAAACGGAGCAGAGGGGACTGGATCTCGGAGCGATGGATTTCATAAGAAAACCTCTTATTCCCGGAAGTCTTATCGTAAGAGTGCGTCATACGCTTGAGCTTGTGCGCCTGCAAAACCAGCTTGCAGAGGAGGTTGAGAGGAAGACCGAGGAGAATGAGAGCCTGCTTTTGCATATAGTCAGAGCTCTCGCTGATGCCATAGATGCAAAGGATACATATACTAACGGACACTCCGGCCGGGTGGCAGACTACTCCAGAGAGATAGCCAGAAGATATGGCTATCCGGAGGAGGAGCTTAAGAAGATCTATATGATGGGACTGCTTCACGATGTCGGCAAGATAGGCATACCGGATGCCGTTATCAATAAACCGGCAAAGCTTACGGACGATGAGTTTGACATCATAAAGAATCATCCCGTGATGGGGGCCAGGATATTAAAGAATATAAAACAGTTTCCCCAGCTCACAGAAGGCTCGAGATGGCATCATGAAAGATATGACGGCACAGGATATCCCGACAGGCTTAAAGGTGAAGAAATACCTGAAGCAGCCAGGATAATATCCGTTGCAGATTCCTATGATGCCATGACAAGCCGCAGAAGCTACAGGGATCCCCTCACGCAGGATGCAGTAAGAAAAGAGATATCTGAGGGACGCGGTACCCAGTTTGATTCTCGCTTTGCAGATATAATGCTCGCTATGATCGACGAGGATAAAAATTTCGAAATGAGAGAGCATTGACATGCATGAAGAACACGAAGGAAACGAGCTATTCAGGGTCTCCCAGCTTATCATACTGATCGGATATACTGCCTTTTCCACTTTGCTAACGTTGGAAGCTTTTCTTCTTTCCTGGGAAAAGTGGGCTATAATACTCGTTATTCTGGGAACTGTCATCGGATGGCTGCTTCATCTTCAGCAGCGTTTTACTCCATACAACAGATTATGGATCTATTCGGTCCTTATGATGGCGACCTTCTTTTTTTACGGCACCCATGAGACGAGCACCTTTGATCTTGCGCTCGTTATCACTGTGGTCATTGCGCTCTATACAATGACCGGCATCAAGATATTCATCACTCTGTGCCAGATAGCGTATTATCTGACAATGGCATATGAGCTCATCTCCATGGTCTCCCATGGAGTCGTCTTTGACCGCCTTGAGATCAGCCGGATCCTGCTTCACCTTCTTCTGATCCTTATGGCAGGAATGGTTGCGAGGATCATCATCGACAAATGGGAATCCATGCAGAATGAATCAAAGGCCGAGATAGAGTTTCTTAAAGATTCCACAGATCGTCTCGATGATTTCCTTGCCAATGTATCACATGAAATAAGGACTCCCGTCAATGCCGTTGTAGGTCTTTCCGGAGTATGCATCGACAGGGAGAAGGACAGAGGAAAGCTCGAGGACCTGAAGGCCATACAGACAGCAGGCAAAAGGGTCGCCGAGCAGGTCACCGATATCCTTGATTATTCAGAGATAGACCGCGGCATCCTTGCAAGATATGATGAAGATTATATTCTGGAATCCGTCCTTCAGGATATCGTAGCTCAGGTAAGAGTGCATAAAAAGCCCGAAACCGAGCTCATCCTGGATGTCAATCCGGCGATACCGGCAGTGATGAACACTGATGTGGGAAAGCTTAAGAGGATCCTGTGGCATCTGATCATTAACGGTCTCAAATATACCTACGAAGGGGCTGTATATGTGCGCATTTCCTGTTCCGAAGAGAATTACGGCATCAACTTAAATATTGAGGTAACCGATACCGGCATAGGTATGACGCTTGAGGAGCTTTCAAGGGTAAGGGAAAGATTCTATCAGGCAGATTCGGGAAGATCCAGACAGGAAAGCGGACTGGGACTTGGTATTCCGATCGTTTCGGGTTTTGTCTCACTTCTTGGCGGCTTTATGACCATCGAGTCCGTATGCGACGAAGGAACTACCGTGCGAGTATCCATACCGCAGAAAGTATCCGACCCCCGGAGCTGCATGTCCCTAATAAACCGCGAGAACCTGTGTATAGGAGGGTTTCTTACTTTTGATAAGTTCCGAGATCCTAGTGTCCGCGAATACTATGACCGTGTTCTTGGCAATATAGTCCGCGGGCTGAATGTGCAGATGCACAGGGTGCAGAGTGCGGAGAATCTGAGAAAGCTTGTATCGTCGATAAATATCACACATCTTTTTGTCGGAGAGGAAGAGTATCTGACCGATCCGGAATATATAGAAAAGCTTGCAAAGGAAATGGTCGTTATTCTGGCCTCAAATTCAGGATTTGAATTACCGGCGGGATCACACATAAAACTGATGGAGAAGCCTTTCTATTGTTTCCCTGTCATTCAGCTTCTTAATACGAAGCCCGGCGAGGATGACCGCGAACTGAGAATGACCTGTCCGGGAGTAAAAGCGCTTGTAGTTGATGATGAGCCGATGAATCTGATCGTGGCTAAGGGAATATTTTCAGGCTATGGCATAAGCATGGTATCTGCCGAGTCGGGAGAGGAGGCCATAGAGCTGTGTAAAGAGACCAGATTCGATATCATCTTTATGGATCACATGATGCCGGGAATGGACGGTATCGAGACGGTGAAGAGGCTTCATTCGGAAAAGCTGAATAAAAGCGTTGACACGCCGATAGTGGCGCTCACTGCAAATGCGGTAAGTACTGCCAGAGAAATGTTTATGTCTGCAGGCTTTGACGGCTTTGTCAGCAAACCCATAGAGATCGCAGAGCTCGAAAGGGTATTCAAGAGAGTACTCCCGAAGAATGCGATCGTATACAGTGATGGTCCCGGAAATATGACCTTAGCTTTCAGCGAATGGACTATACTTGATAACTCGGGGATCGATACCGAAAAAGGTCTTTATTACTCTCAGGGAGATGAGGAGCTTTATAAGGAGCTTCTAAGGCGCTTTGTCGAGGAGGCGGATGCAAAAAAAGCAGCTCTTTCCAAGGCATATAAGGAAGGAGACAGCAAAAATTATGAGATATTTATCCATGCCCTAAAGAGTACATCCAAGATGATCGGAGCCCTGGAGCTTTCTGATAAAGCTAAGGAGCTTGAAGAGCTGGCTAAAGCCGGCGGGCAGGGGATAACCGGAGCCCTGCATGACAGGACCATGGAAATGTATATGAATGCAGTCGGGGTGATAAGGGAGGCATTTGAAAGCATGTCAGATGTCCCGGCAGAGACGGTGGATTTCCCGGACGGATCCGAAGTGCTGGAATTTGCTCCGGTATCGGATGGAGAGGAGCAGCAATGAGGTTCATCAAATGGTTTCGAGCTGAATTAAACAGTGATGAGCTGGATTTTCAGGAAAAGAAATTCCTTCTGCTCTCTCTTGTGGCAGACTTTTTTGTGCTTTGCGTATTCCTTGCAGATATTGCCCTTAAGGAGAATATTGTCGAGATCGCTGCGCTTGGAGTGACTGTGGTCATTGCGCCTGTCATATCACTTACGAGCATCCGCATTCACAGACCTGAGCTGGGCGCCGTTATCATAGGAAACGGGATCATATTTATCATGCTGCCCCTGGCCTTCTTTTTCGGCGGCGGACTTAACGGCGGGGGAGTTTACTGGTTTGCATTCGCATATCTTTATATAGGGCTCATGGTGACAGGCACGTGGCGTCTTATCATGCTTTTCTTTTTAACGGTTCTTGCCGCATTTGAGTTTTATGCGGCCTTTAAGTTTCCGGAGCTTATTCATTCGCATCCTGTACTGATGGGACATAAGGATGCTGTCGTATCAGTGATCTACGTCGGATTGGCAATCTATATCATGGTCTGGTTTCAGAACAGACAGTTTGAAAAGGAAAACAGGAGGGCAAAGAAGGAAGCCGAAAAGGTCGAGAGCGTCAGCAGGGCACAGAATCTTTTCTTTTCCAATATGAGTCATGAAATAAGGACTCCGATAAATACCATTATCGGTCTGGACGAAATGATACTAAGGGAGGATGTGTCTGATGAGGTTGCAGAAGATGCCGCCAATATTCAGGCAGCCTGCAAGATCCTTCTTCACATAATCAACGATATACTTGATATGTCAAAGTTCCAGTCAGGGCAGATGAAGCTTTCTCCGGTAAATTATAATTCAGGGGATATGCTTTCCGAGATAGTAGCCATGCTATGGATAAGGGCAAAGGACAAGGGACTTTCCTTTCATATAAACATCTCTCCTGACATACCCTCAGGGCTTTACGGAGATGAGGTTCGTATCAAGCAGATATTGCTGAATCTGCTGAATAATTCCATCAAGTACACCAAGGAGGGATCCGTGACCCTGTCCGTTCAATGCGGAGAGAGAAATGGAGATCTTGTCAATATAGTCTATTCAGTTACCGATACCGGCATCGGGATCAGGAAAGAGCATATTCCTCATCTCTTTACCGCCTTCAGCAGGGTGGATGAAGGGGATAACCGCTATATAGAAGGAAGCGGTCTGGGACTGTCTATCGTCAAGCAGCTTGTGGATCTGATGGGGGGCACCGTGACGATAAACAGCGTCTATACCCAGGGCTCCACCTTTGTGGTCACGATACCCCAGCGCGTTGTAAATGATGAGGCTGTAGGGGAGCTCGATATAGAGACGCACCACGCCAATATTAAGCGCCGGGAATACAATCAGAAATTTGAGGCGCCGGAAGCCCATGTACTGGTTGTAGATGATAACGAAACAAATCTTCTGGTCGTTACCAAGCTCCTTCGCAAAACAAAGATTAAGATAGATACGGCCATAAGCGGCGCGGAAGCATTGCTGAAAACACTTGAAACAAAATATGATGTCATTTTTATGGATCATCTTATGCCTGAAATGGATGGCATAGAGTGCAGGCACAGGATAAAGGAACAGATGGGCGGAAAGAGCAGGGAAGCCAGGATAGTAGCGCTTACTGCCAATGCCGGGGAAGAAGCAAGAAGAATGTTCGAACAGAAGGGCTTTGACGGATATCTGGAAAAGCCCGTAAGCGGTGATGCCCTTGAGACAGAGCTGATAAGGCTGCTGCCTAAAGAGCTTATGCAGATAACAGCAGATGATACGGACATCGCAGAAGAATCCGTACAATGGCTGCAGACCCGTGAACGTAAAGAAGCTGTGATGATAACGACTGACAGTGTGGCAGACCTTCCGAACGAAATGGTAAAGCAATACAGGCTTGGCGTTATCGCTCATAATGTGGTCACCGAAGAGGGCAGGTTCAAGGACGGTATCGAGATAGATACGGACGGAGCCCTTGCTTATATTGAAGACCGCAGTAAAAGTATTAAAACTCTGCCGCCGGATGTGAATGAATATGAAAGATTCTTTGCCGGCAGACTGGCAAAAGCAAATGATATAGTGCACATATCTGTATCAAAAGATCTGCCCGACAGCGGATATCAGAATGCAGCAAAAGCTGCTGCAGCCTTTGGAAATGTGGAGGTCTTTGACAGCGGTACACTATCCGGAGGGCAGGGCTTCCTCACGATCTTTGCCTGTCATCTCGCGGAGGAAGGAAAGACCCCGGAACAGATAATAGAGACATTGAACGATATGAAAAAAACCGTGCACACGAGCTTTATCGTAAAGGATATGTCTCAGCTCGAGCAGGCCGGCCAGGTCTCAGGTAAAGCAGCTGGATTGATCAACGCGCTTATGATAAGACCGGTTCTTGCCGTGAAGAACGGCAGACTTAAGATCAATGGATTCCAGGTGGGCACCAAAGAAATGGTCTGGCATAGATATATAGAGACCACCTTCAGGAAGCCTTCAAGCATAGACAGAAGAGTACTGCTCATATCCTATGCAGGGGTTACGATGCATGAGCTGGATGAATTCAAAAAAATCATAGAAAAGACAATTCATTTCGATCAGGTATTTGTCAGGAAGGTATCGCCTTCCCTGGCTGTCAGCTGCGGCGCCGGTACCTTCGGACTGACGTATTTGACAGAGGCATAAGATCTGTCAGGGAGGTCAGTCTTCGATCGCATGCGTCCTTAGATAATCAGCCCATTTATCTATGGCGCCCGCCTTGATATGTATCCCGTCAAAGGAGTCCTCCGCAGCGAGTCTCCCATTCTCATCCGTGAAGACTTCATTAAGATCAAGATAATAGACGTGTTCGTTTTCGGCTATTTCTTTGAGCAGCTCGTTTCTGTGATTGATCTTTTCATTGGTATAAAGTGAAGAGCTTTGCTCCTCCCTTTCCGTCACATGGATAAGCCCCATGATATAGATGATGGCATCAGGCTGGACCGCCTTGATATAGTCGATCAGACCGTAATAATACTCCGCGAACATCTCATCATTGCCCCAGCCCATCTCATTGAGACCGAAACCCAGATAGATCTTGCCGTACTGCGTCCCCATGGCGAGCGCCTCGGGAATGGTGACTTTCCCTGCATCGGTGCTTATCACCCTCTTGTCAAATACACGATAAAGCTGCATGGAAACAATGCCGTAATTAGTAGCAGGAAGATCGGAATAAAGACCAAGCCCCTGTACTCTGGAGTCTCCTACAAGGCATGCATCTTCAAAATAATCATTGCCGACAGTCGTAAACTCCTTCAGCTCCTCTTCTTCAGGTTCGTCCTCCGGATCATCCTCATTATCTTCGTCTTCTTCATTTTCCGTCTCAGCGGGATTATCATCAGTCTCGTCTTCAGCATCCTTACCAATCTCATTAGTCTCGGTTTTTGCTTCTTTCGGCTCCTTGACGATGTCCTGATCATCTGTCTTCTCAGACTTTTCCTGATTTCCCTCAGACACTGTATTGCCGGCAGACTTCGCCTTTGCTTCTGTTGCTTCAGGGGCATCAGATACTGCAGTGGATTGTGAACCTCTGGCCTCTCTGATCGCGGCAGCAGCTACCGCGCCGGGATCTGTGGCGCCTGGATCCGATGCGCCGATGATACGCATGAGCTGACCATTCTTTATGGTCTGGATCATGACTGCAGCAGCCGGATATGTAAAGCTCCTGTCACGGATGCTTATGACTGCTCCGGGAATGGAGACGATCAATAATGATAATATTAGAATAATAAATAATGGATATTTTCTCATGTGCTTTTTAATCGTTTTTTAATCGATCAGCGGATTTTTTGCGTATAAAATGCAGTTCTGATTATCCTTTGGATCCCTGTCGGGATCTACCTGCCAGAGCCTGACTTCCCGGAAATGATTTTCAAAGGTGCTCTTTGCAAGGGTGAGCTTCATGGATCCGTATCCTTCCGTGGGAGATATTATATTTGCCGCAAATATTCCGTCGGGCTTAAGTATGTCGCATATGCAGCTTACCGTATGCTCCGAGAGCATCTTCTCATCGGATATCATCCCGAGGAAGGCATCATCCAGCAAAAGGTCGTATTTTTTATCCATGGTCTCATCTGCCCCGGATCCTTTAAGCGATCTGCTGAGCTTTTCGATATGATCACTCCCATCGTCAAAGATCACATTGAGCCTCCCGGTCCGGTCGGGATGATATTTGTCATAAAGCTCATCCAGGAAGAAATACTCCATCGCGATGTCATACATTTCAGGATGCAGCTCTACCACGTCCATACTTCCCGTCGGGAAGGCGCTGATAAAACACTTTGGAAGGGAAAAACCGGCGCCGCCTATAAGCAGTACCCGCCTGTCGGATACGGTCCTGAACAGCATCTGAACGAATTCATAATTATAAGCATATCTCAGATCAAAGTGCCTGCCTTCGTCTGTAAAGCAGGAGGATTCCTTTCCGTCATTTACGTATAGGGTACGGATCGGTCCTTCTTTGATCTCTTCATCAACGATCCTTATGGTTCCGAATTCATATTCTTTTTCTATATTCATATAATGATACCTGTTTAATTCAAATGCTTTATTTTGCCATTGCATTTGTAACAAATGGGAATTTTATAATTAGTTCTTTATCTTGTTCAATCATACTAAGAAGTCTGCTTGCAGCTCCCGATGGATGATTTGTTCCTGCTTCCCATGCTTCAACCGTCTTATCAGAGACACCAATATAGCTTGCAAATATCTTCTGTGACATTCCAGTTGAATTTCTAATTTTCTTTACCTCATCTGCTTCATACACTTTAACAGGCTCAACTGTTACCTTATGCCTCTTAAGTACCTTCTTAGCACTCTTGGCATCTTCCAATGCTTCATTAAGACCTGTCATAATGCTTTCATATACGCTATT
>CADCRB010000046.1 GCA_902803745.1 uncultured Lachnospiraceae bacterium | reverse complement strand
GTTCTTTCATAATGTGGTAAAATTATAGGAAACGGACAGATATGGAGAAAAACAATGGCAGAGAGTGTATTGTCCAGATTAAGTTCCATAGCATCGGACGCAGAAAGGGTTCAGACTGAGCTCCTTCTTTCTTTGATAAAGAGGAATTCCAATACAGAATATGGCAGAAAGTATGATTTTTCGGGGATAGAATCTCTGGAGGATTTCAGGAAGCGTGTGCCCCTTTCTTCTTGGAGGGACTATGATAATGCAGTATCCAGGATGATCAAAGGCGAAGACAATATTCTTACAAGCGAAAGGATAGTCTATTACTGCATAAGCTCTGGACTGGCAGATAATCCCAAATATATCCCCTTAACCTCGGCTGATATCAATACACAGAAAAGGTATTCGATAGACTGTGTCCGTGAAACTATAGATGAATATCTAAGGACTCAGGGAACGGAAGTCAGAGACAAGCACGTATTTTATATTGGCGAATTTTTCAGGACATTTATGAAAAACGGTGTCATGAACGGTGTCCGTATGGGAGCGCCCTACAGGATGCTGGAGGATAAAGGGGGAATGGATCTTTCTTATCTGACTGCTCCCTATGAGGTCCTGTTTCCCGAAAAAGTTGAGGACCTTCTATACATGAAACTTAGATTTGCTCTTGCAGACCGGGAGGTTAACTCAATTCATGGGATTTTTGTAAATAAGATCGTAGGACTTCTGGATCATCTCAGCAAAAACTGGGATCTGTATGTTGAGGATATAGCTACCGGAAAGGTTTCGGAGAGTTTTGGTATCAGCAATGAATGGAAGGAGTATATCGAGAGATCTCTTCCGGCAGATCCAAGGCGTGCAAATGAATTAAGAAAGATAATCCCCGGAGACGGAGAGGGTCTGGCATTAAAGATCTGGCCGGAGCTTCAGTATGTATGTGTGTCCGGAGGTGCTATATTTGCACAGTATATGGAGAAGCTCAGAAGGTATATCGGACAGAAAATGCCTGTTCATTACTTCGTTTATTCCACAGCTGAAAGCAATCTGGGGATCGCTCTTGATATGAATAAGCAGGACAGATATACCCTTATCCCTGATGCAGCATTTTTTGAATTTCTTCCCGTGGGCGCGGACAAGATGACTGAGCCTCTTTCTGCCTGGGAGGTTACAAAAGGAAAGGAATATGAGCTGTATGTCACTACTCTTTCCGGACTCTACAGATATTCGGTACAGGATATCGTCCGTGTGGAGGATTTTTTCCATGAAATGCCTGTTGTCAGCGTATCATACCGGACTAATCAGGTGATGAATCTTGCTGATGAGCGAGTGACCACGAGACAGATGGAGACTGCCTGCCAGTATCTGGGAGAGAGGATGGGCACCAGGATCCTGGAATATTGTATGGGATCTGAGAAATCAGACGATATTCCACGGTATGTGGTCTATATCGAGACGGAGATGGGAAAATCTTCTAATGATGCCAGATGCTCTGAGGTACTTGACCAGGCGCTTCAGGACAGACTGGATCCGTATCTTAAGGCGAGGGCATCAGGAAGGCTTGGCGAAGCGAGAGTAGTTTCTCTAAGGCGGGGAACCTTCAGATCCTTCGGGGCATATCTTTCAAAGCATGGTTACAGGATGGAGCAGAACAGACCGTTAAAGATAATATGTACTGATGACCAGAGAGATTTCTTCATACAGAAATCCCAAAGCTGAGTTATCGTATGCATTATCTATGATGACAGTGATCGATGATGGTATTATAATAGCAGATATCCTATTATTTCAGATTTCAAGGGGGAAAGTAAATGTTCGGTTTTGGCGCAATGATTGATAAATTAAAGAGGAATCCGAAGACTATAGTACTTACAGAGGGCACGGATCCGAGAATCCTTGAGGCTGCATCGAGACTGCTGGCCAGTAATTTCCTGACGCCAATCCTTCTTGGAAATGAAGAAAAAATACTTAAGGCCGCTGAGGATGCGGGCTACAATATTCGCGGGGCTGATATCATAGAGCCCAAAAAATTCGACAGGCTGGATGAGATGGCTCAGGAATTCTATGAGCTCAGGAAGAGTAAGGGTGTGACTCTTGAGAAGGCTCAGGCAACAATGCTTGAATATAATTATTTCGGCACCATGCTCGT
This sequence comes from uncultured Lachnospiraceae bacterium, assembly GCA_902803745.1. Lineage (GTDB taxonomy): Bacteria > Bacillota > Clostridia > Lachnospirales > Lachnospiraceae > NK4A144. Next base: position 2,016 of record CADCRB010000046.1, on the reverse strand, counting down.
TCATATGGGAATGGCAGACTGCCTTTTGGGCGGTGCGACCTATTCCACAGCAGATACCGTGCGTCCGGCGCTTCAGATAATTAAGACAAAGCCCGGCAACAGGATAGTTTCTTCCTGCTTTATTCTGGTTCGTCCTTCAGCTACCGGTGAAAATGAGGTCCTTGCTATGGCTGACTGTGCGATCAATATCGATCCTTCAGAGGACGACCTGGTAGAGATCTGCGGAGAGACTGTAAATTGTGCAAAGCTTTTCGGCGTCGATCCAAAGGTTGCATTCCTAAGCTATTCGACTCTTCATTCCGGACATGGTGACAGCGTGGACAAGATGAGAAATGCTGCTGAGAAGGCCCGTCAGAAATATCCGGATATTCCCATAGAAGGAGAGCTACAGTTTGATACAGCGGTATCACCGAGGGTCGCAAGGCAGAAGGCGCCTGATTCAAAGGTTGCGGGCTATGCCAATACCTTTATCTTCCCTGATATCAATGCAGGAAATATTGGCTATAAGATTGCGCAGAGAGTCGGTAATTTTGAGGCTTACGGACCTATACTTCTGGGACTGAACGCTCAGGTTAATGATCTTTCACGAGGCTGCAACGGTACGGAAGTCTACTCCATGGCTATCATCACAGCCGCCCTTGTATGAGCCTGAAATGGCCGGAGGATTGGGATAAGCCGGATCAGGGCAATGATCTGCTTTGCAGGAAGTTTATGTCCGGTATATGGCATGGCGAAAATGGTTTTTATTTCAAATACAGATATTTCAGACCGGAGGCTAAGTCCAGGGGGAATGGTGAAGATATAAAATTTCCTCTTGCTTTGTATATCCATGGCGCAGACGCTTTCGGCGATGATAATGCGCTTCAGCTTGAAATCCATGATATAGGAACTATGTTTGCAAAGGACAGCTGGCAGGATACAAATCCCTGCTATATTCTTGCTCCTCAATGCAGAATGGACAGACACTGGTCGAGGAGAGATACCTGCAATATGCTTCAGGAGTTTGTTCTTGATTTTATTTCCAGACACAATGATATCGATACCGGCAGGATATATGTATATGGATACAGCGCCGGTGGTCTGGGGATTCTTAACCTGATCAAAAGCTTTCCTGATTTTTATGCTGCGGCGGTGCCGATATGCGGAGCTACCAATGGTGACGGCATAAAGGAGCTGTTAAAGACACCGGTATGGCTTATTCATGCCGAAGATGACAGGATAGTCAGGGCTTCGTACGGAGATCCGGGGGAAGGATCCGGATTCTTCCTGGGGTCTGCGGATATTTATCAGGTTTTGAAAAAATATAATGACCGCCATGTTGATATCAGATATACCGGTTATCCTGAGGGGTGGATGAAGAAGGTGTTCGGTGTTAATCCTCATTGCTCCTGGGTCACGGTATCCGATGAAAGACAAGGCGATGCGATCCGCCGCTGGATGTTTGGCAAAAAAAGGAAAACAGATGAGCAGAAAAAAAGCACTTATTCTAATAAATAATAAGGCAGGCATCGGCCAGGGGCATGATGATACCTTTGATATCGTGACCCAGGCGGCGAAATCAGGTTATGAACCCCTGATCTTCCCGATAATTCCCGGGACAAAGCTTACTTCAGAGGTTCTTATAGAAGAATACGGTTCGAAGGCTGATGTAATAATGTGTGTCGGGGGTGACGGAACCTTAAACCATGTTATGAATTCCATTATGGATATAAAAGAAGAGGACAGACCTCCTATAGCCTATGTTCCCTCGGGAAGCACTAACGATTTTGCCAGATGCCTGGGCATACCGGATACAAGGAAAAAAGCGATAATTGCCGCGTTTAAGGGAAAAAAGTTTTCCTATGATATCGGGAAGATGAACGACAGGTATTTTAATTATGTGGCTGCTTTTGGCGCATTTTCGGAAATAAGCTATGATACAGATCAGGGACTTAAAAATGTCCTGGGTTATGCGGCTTATGTAATTAATGCCATAACCAGATTTCCGAAGAATATCGGTTATGGAATTAAAATGAC
>CADCRB010000045.1 GCA_902803745.1 uncultured Lachnospiraceae bacterium | reverse complement strand
GTGCTATCACAAATTTGAGGAGTTTAAGAAGGACGGCAAGACGATACTTTTTGTATCACATGATCTGTCGTCAATAAGCAAATACTGCGACAGGGTTATCCTCCTGAATCAGGGGGAAAAGATGGCTGAAGGGAAGCCAAAAGAGATCATAGATATCTATAAAAAAGTCCTGGTGAATCAGACTACTTCCGCGATGTCGGGATCGGAAAAGGTGGATAAGGACGGTAAGCTTATTGGCTCGTTGAACCGTAATGTGAAGGAGGGATTATGGAAGTCATATATGACACTTAATCCTTCAAATGATACTTATGGCAGCGGTCTGGCTGAGATAGAGGACTTCTGTCTGATAGATAATGCCGGTAATATAGCAAACACCGTGATAAAGGGTGATTTCTATTCGGTCAGGATAAAGACAAGATATCACGCTTCGGTTTCTGAACCGATAATAGCTGTGTCGATCAAGAACCGTATGGGAGTCGAGATCACAGGCACAAATACGATGTTTGAAAAGCTCTCAACGGGTGAATGTGCGGACGGGGACGAGATCATTGCCACTTTTCCACAGAGGATGATGCTTCAGGGCGGGGATTATCTCATATCTCTCGGGCTCGTCGGATACAGGGAAGGTAATTTTACCGTTTATCACAGGCTTTATGATATATTTAATGTACAGGTGATATCCTCCAAAGACACTGTAGGATATTATGATATGGACTCAGAGGTGCAATTATTCAAGAATGGAAAAGAAATCTGAAAAAATAGGGAAAGTGGCACTGGATCTTACTCATTACGGTGGAAAGGATCTGTACAGCGAGGGAAGTCCTGAAGATCAGATCCTGGAGATAGTTCGCAAAGAGCCGCCCGAACGCTATAACGAGATGATCGCCCATATGCAGACCTGGAACGGACTGTATCATTTATCGGATATCAGAGGAAATATAGCAGACTTCATCCCGATACAGCGAAGCCAGAGGGTGCTTGAGATAGGCGCCGGATGTGGTGCAGTGACCGGAACGCTGACGAAGAAGGCAGAGAAAGTCACTGTGGTGGAGCTTTCATATAAAAGGAGTCTTATTAATGCTGCCCGGAACAAAGACGCCGAAAATCTGGAAATCCTCGTTGGTAACCTTGAGGATATAGAGCCGGATCTGAATGATGAATATGATTATATCTTTCTGATAGGTGTGCTTGAGTATGCAGGATCGTATATTTCAAAGCCGGAGAGCGATCCGTATCTGTCAATGCTGCAGATGCTCATACCGCATCTTGCGCAGGGCGGGGAGATAGTGATCGCCATAGAGAATAAATACGGAATGAAGTATCTTGCAGGATGCAGGGAGGATCATACAGGAAAATTCTATGACGGTATAGAGGGATATCAGGGAAATAACAAGGTAAAAACTTTTTCGAAGAAAGGTCTGATGACCCTTGCCAAGGATGCCGGACTTATGACAAAGTTTTTTTATCCCTACCCTGATTATAAGCTGCCATCAGTCATTTTCTCTGATGCGAGACTTCCGCAGCCCGGAGAGCTTTCGGGAAGGATCCGTAATTTCGATGCTGACAGGTTTGTGGCTTTTGATGAGGCAAAGGCACTGGATGAGGCAGTAAGAGAGGGTGAATTTCCGCAGGTTTCCAATTCTTTTCTGGTCTTTATGTCTTTGGAGGAGAGGATACAGAGCTTTGATGTAAGACACGTGCTTTATTCCAGACATTCTGACGAAAGAGATCCCAGATACCAGATAAGGACGGATATCCTGGAGGACGGCTTTCATAAAAAGTTTGTAGTCAAGTATCCCAAGAAACGTGAGGCAGAAGCGCATCTGCTTACAATGTATGATAATTCATCTAAGCTGGCGGCTTTATTAAAGGGATCATCCGTTAAAATTAATACGGCAAGACTTCTGACAGATGATAACGGTGAATTCCTCGGAGTACAGTTTGAGTATCTGTCGGGAAAGACTCTTGATGCGATATTAGCAGAACTTATCGTGAAAAGGAAAAAGGATACTGCGCTCAAGATTGTCAGGCAGTTCGCCGGATTTGTGAGGACAAAGAGACTGCCGGATGTGGATTTTATTTTCTCCAATATTATCATTACTGCGGACGGTGCCTGGAATATTACTGATTATGAATGGATAAAAGAAGGGGCGGATCCTGAATTTATAATTTATCGGGCAATAAGATATTTTATGACAGAGCATTCAGGGATAATTGAAAAGGAAGAGCTATACAAAGCTGCAGGATATGAGGGCGGAAGAGATCATGAATTCGAAGCTGCAGAGACCATGCTTCAGCATAAGATATCCGGGGATTATATCAGCCTTGACAAGATGTACAGTATTTTCGGCAGAGGGTATGTGACATTGGATCAGGCTGTTGACAGCTTCAGCGGACTGCCGAGACCTTTCCATGGAAGATTGTATGCGGATATGGGGGAGGGCTTTGCTGAGGGCAACATGCCGGCCTTTGATGCAGAAGTCACGTCTGATATGAAGATAGTCCTTGATGTCAGGCTTCCGGAGGGTATCAGGAAACTCAGGATCGATCCGCAGGAAGATTATTGTATGATAAGACTTTTGAGTGCCACTGTACCTGAGGCTATGGTAAACGGGCGCGTTTGTGGAAGTACGGTAATATTTGACAACAGGGATCCGCAGATCATCTTTGATATCCCGGAGGGGGCAGCAGCTTTTCATCTGGAATATATGATACGGATGACGGATCCCGGAATGTATGAAGAGATATTGGCAAAACTATCCGAATATGAGACAGAGCCCAGAGGAATGCTGAAAAAGCCGAGGGAAAAGGAGCAGTATGTCAAGGTATCTGCGTTACATAGAGCAGAATGAAAAGTGGCGGGGCAGTAAGACAGACCGTCATATTATAGATTCCTTTATTTCAGGCTATGATCTGATATACGAGAATGATGATCATATCCCCGACCCTGATGCCATAGCTGAATTTGCAAAAGCTGCTTCTCAGGGAGACTATGACATCATCTACTGCGATGAAGATGTGGTGAGAGATCATCAGAGAACTAATCCATTTTTTAAGCCGGATTATTCGCCCGAGACGGAGAAAAGCCTTGACTATATCTCGGGTATGGTGGCATTAAAAAAGGGTCACAGGGCGGATTCATTTTATACATATCCAAGAGACAGGGTCTGTCATATAGATAAGGTGCTGTATCACCGCAGGAAGGAGCGCATGCTTCCTGAAAAAAAGGAGGCGGATGCGACTCCTTTTGTCGATAAGATACCCGGAAAGCTATCCCTGATTTTTCTGTCAAAGGATCATCCGGATATGTTTGAGCGGTGTGTGAAGAGCGTAAAGGCATCGCTCCATACGGATGATGTGGAACTGATACTTGTGGACAATGGGAGTGGTGATGGTGCCAGAAGGAGATACAATGAGATATCCTCTGAGTATGGAGTCCGCTATTATCTTCGCGAAACTGAGTTCAACTATTCAGCATTGAATAACTTTGCAGTCTCCAAGTCCTCGGGAAAAGTGCTGATCTTTATCAATGATGATATCGAAGTGCCGGTTTCGGAGAAAGGTATACTCGAGCGAATGGCTTTGAAGGCACTTGAGGAAACATCCGGGGCTGTCGGGATCAAGCTTCTGTATCCGGGCGAGATAAAGATACAGCATTGCGGGATCGCTCTTCTTCATACCGGGCCTTCGCATAAACTTCAGGGATATAAGGACGACAGCTACTATTATGGTTACAGTGATCATGATATAAATACGCTTGCCGTGACCGGCGCCTGTCTTGCAATACGGCGTGACAGATATGATAAGGCCGGAGGTTTCGATGAAAAGCTGCCTGTTGCTTACAATGATGTGGATCTGTGCCTTACCCTTTATGAGAAGGGGTTTTATAATATCTGTCTTAATTCGCATCATCTGACCCATTATGAGGGAGCTACAAGAGCGGATGACAGGAGCGATCGCGAAGCTTATAAAAGGCTGAAGGATGAGAGACTGTATCTTATTTCAAAGCATGGAGATGTTTTTGATGCAGGCGATCCTTTTATGAACGGTAATCTGTCTCCGTATGCTCTTGATTTTGATATCAACCTTCCCTTTGAGTGGGAGCTTGCAGGTATGTCGGATATATGGCAGCCGGATGTCAGGATGAGAACGGGAAAGCATATTCATGCGGCCATTGACAGTTTTGAATATAAGCTTTCTGATGCGTATGGAAATGAGGACTTCTATGAAGCCAGGGGCTGGATCTTCAGGGAAGGATTAAGGAAGATGGAGCCTTGTGTGCTGATAGAATCGGATGGCAGGTGCATAGCTGCAAAAGCCGTAAGGATGAGACGGGCTGACGTGGGAGATGCCTTTCCAAAGTTTAAGAGGAGCGCAGATTCAGGATTCATTGTCCGGATCCCGGCCTCCGAGATGGAGGAATTTGGCATAAAGGGAGAGGTGAGCGCATATCCTGCCCTTGTGACAAAACGCAGGAAGATATACAGGAGCGATGAGGAATGCATGAGGAAAACAGCGATCTGAATAAGGATAAGATGCTGTCCTATTATAAGGACATGTATCAAAAAGAAAAAGAGAAGAACGAGAAGCTGACAAGGGAACTTACCGATCTGGAGGCAGAACATGCCGAGCTTTCATTGAAATGGAATACCCTCAAGCAGAGTTTTATCTATCGCGCGATCATGCCTTTCCGGCTTGCCTGGTCCCATTTTAAGAACGCCTGCATAAGGGTAAAAAGGCTTGGTTCTTTCAGTGAATTAAGAAGGAAACTTAAATCCAAGAAAATAGAAAGAAGAGCATATAAGTATCATGGAACGGAAAGCTATCCGAGGGAAGAGGAAAGGGCAAAGGCTGCTGCAGTATAGTTTAGGAAGGAGCAT
>CADCRB010000044.1 GCA_902803745.1 uncultured Lachnospiraceae bacterium | reverse complement strand
AGTCCTTTCAATAAAACCCTGTCATAACCGAATTTTTCGGCAAAAAGCTCCGTATAGTGCGCTGTATGTATCGCGCGTTTGTATTCGTTTTTATTTAGGCTCTTAAGCTTAAGGAGCAGCGGGAATTCAGGATCGACCACGTCAAGATACAGATCCTCTTCGCTCTTTACAACATTCATATAGTATCTGTATCCGGTAATACCCATTATTATAATATCAAATATCAGCATGAGCACGGGATCTACTATAAGCCATGGGGTAAGACCGGCTCTCTTCATAATTATCAGACCGATATAAAGAAGGATATATACCAGAGCAAATACTGTCAGTACATCATTATACTTTCCTGTCTTTCGTCTGCCGTATATCAGGGCTATGGCAAGCAGCCCGGTCACCATGTAAAAAAGAAAATATTCATAAGATCTCTCTGTTACAAGAAAAGGAATTGAACAAAAAAGGACAAGGCACGATATGCCGAGATAGGGCGAAGAAGAATAGACCGCAATAAACACGGCAAAAGCAGCCACCGGAACGAGAAAATCAGGAATAAATGCCTGCACTGCGGCGATCATGCCCAATATGGTTATAATAAAAGCCATTTTTCTGGTAAGCCATTTGCTGCACGAAAAAAAAGCAGCAAACGAAATAATGCTCACAACAATAAAATTGCGAACTGCACCTGTTACGGTCTGCTTAAGGATCAGTATCTCAATAGCAGAAACCAAAGACAAAACAAGCACGGGCATAAGATGAAATGCCTTGAAGCCCTCTTTTTCTTCAGGCTCCTCTATGTCCCCGGTCTCCGGCTTTTCCTTTTCTTCTTTCTCTTCCGGATTGATGTTTTCCTTCATATTCCTCATAAGCCTTCACAATCTTCTGAACCAGCGGATGTCTGACAACATCCTTGGCTGTAAGATTGATAAATCCGATATCTTCGATCCTGCCGAGCACTTTTTCAGCCACATCCAGCCCGGAGACGGCCCCTTCGGCCAGGTCTTTCTGCGTCTTATCCCCTGTGATGACAACCTTTGACCCAAAACCTATACGGGTAAGAAACATCTTCATTTGCGCCGGAGTGGTATTTTGCGCCTCATCCAGAATAATAAAAGCATTGTCAAGGGTTCTTCCCCTCATGTAAGCAAGAGGAGCTACCTCTATGAGTCCCTTTTCGGTATTTTTCTGAAAAGCCTCCGCTCCCATGATATTGTACAGAGCATCATACAGCGGCCGAAGATATGGATCTATCTTGCTCTGCAGGTCTCCCGGAAGAAATCCGAGCTTTTCACCTGCCTCTATCGCAGGCCTCGTAAGGATTATCCTTGATATATCCTCTTTCTTAAAAGCAGTGACCGCCTTGGCTATAGCGAGATAGGTTTTACCTGTGCCTGCAGGACCTGTGCCAAAAACTATCATTTTAGAATCGATAGCGTCAACATATTTTTTCTGTCCCACAGTCTTAGGTCTCACAGGCTTCCCCTGCACTGTGTGGCAGATCACATCACGATCCACCGATGTAATGAACTCGCCCGAAGAATCCTTTATACTATCCAATGTATAGTTAACCTTCTGATCATCTATCATTTCTCCACGTCCGGCAAGCTGAAGAAGTTCACGCATCAAAGCCAGAGAATCCCGCACCTTCGTTTCTTCGCCCTCGACAATTATCATTCCTGCCCTGATGGATACGGATACATCCAGCTTATTTTCAATCAGCTTGATATTTTTATCAAAAGCTCCGGCAACCTCCTGAACACAGGAGTTGTCATATGAGCTTATGTCTATCTTTTCAGTCATTTAGCGTATAGATCAGGGTGTTCTGCACCGGCCTTACATCAGTTATCTCAATGGATTCAAGGAATTTTCTTTCGGCATCTTTTGCCCGTCCACTATCCCCTGCATATATTTCAAGAATACAGTCTCCTTTGGAGACTTTATCTCCGCTCTTCACCTTCATATCCAGTCCGACAGAAAGATCTATGTCCTGTTCCTTTGTAACCCGGCCTCCGCCAAGTATCTTTACGCACTCGCCAATCCCGGCACAGTCCGTAACGCTGAGGTACCCGTCTCTTTGGGCGCATACTTCTGATCTTAAGGGAGCCTGAGGGAACAATGTATAATCATCTATGACACCGGGATCACCATGCTGGGCTTTTATCATAGCTCTGAAGATATCCAGTGCCTTTCCCGAGGATACCGCTTCTTCTGCAAGTCTCCACCCTTCTTCCCTTGTTTCCGCCTTTCCGCCGGCAATCATCATTTCAGGTATGATGACCCGCATTACTTCCTCCACGTCCGGATCTATCCTGCCTTTAAGGGCTTCTATCGCCTCAACAACCTCCAGAGAATTACCTATGGCATGCCCTAACGGCTCATTCATATCCGTAATAACCGCCCTCATATCAAGACCTGCGCGCTTTCCGATCTCTATCATAATACGAGCCAGATCACGCGAAGACTCCTCATCTCTCATGAAAGCTCCGGTACCATGTGTGATCTCCAGAACTATAGCGTTGCTTCCCGCGGCGATCTTTTTGCTCATTATCGATGAAGCTATAAGCGGTATACAGCCCACAGTGGCTGTCACATCCCTTAATGCATAGAGCAGCTTATCTGCGGGAGCCAGATCCTTAGTCTGGCCGATAAGGGCATATCCAATATCATTAACCTGTGAAATAAATTCATCCCGGCTTAAGGAAACGGATAATCCCGGGATCGACTCCAGCTTGTCTATAGTTCCTCCGGTAAAGCCAAGCCCTCTTCCGCTCATCTTTGCCATAGGCACACCGCAGGCTGCGGCTACCGGAGCTGCAATAAGGGTCACTTTATCTCCCACTCCTCCGGTGGAATGCTTATCCACCTTTATGCCAGATATGGATGAAAGATCCAAGATATCTCCGGACTCTGCCATAGCCATGGTCAGTTCAAAAGTCTCCTCATCATCACATCCGTTGAGATAGATTGCCATAAGAAGAGCTGACACCTGATAATCCGGTATCTCACCGGCAACATATCCGGTAATGAAATCTCTGATGTCTTCCCTTGACAGCTTCTTACCGTCACGCTTCTTTTCTATGATGTTGATAAAACTCATTTATGATACGGCTCCTTCCTGATTATCCTGAAAGCCCTGTACAGCTGCTCCAGAAATATGACTCTCATAAGCTGATGCGGAAATGTCATTTTTGAAAAGCTTAAGTGAAAATCCGCCCCGGAAATGACCTCTTCCGAGAGTCCATCCGAACCTCCGATGATAAAACAAACATGGCTTACTCCGCCTGTCATCAAGGAGTCGATATGTTCTGCAAACTCCACAGAAGATAAAGCCTTTCCATTTATCTCCAATGTGAAAATATACGCATCGGCAGGCATAGCTGCAATTATCCTGGCCCCCTCTGCCTTCGGATCGGGACCATCAGTAAGCTCCCTGATCTCAAGGTCAATATAACCCTTAAGCCTCTTTTCATATTCCGAAACAGCATCCCTGAGATATCTTTCTTTTAGCCTTCCGCAGGCAATAAGGGTTACCCGAAGCATATCAGTCTGTTTCAAAGAGCTCTGAATAAAGCTCCTCAGTCAGCTCTGACATAAGCGCATCCTCAATATCCATGAATCTTTCGCATATCTTGTCTTTTATCAGATCCGTCCGCTCAAAATAAAGATCATTATCCTCAAGCTCAGTGTCGATCAACTCATCTATAGCTTTTGCATCAAAGCTTTCCCTGAACCATTTTTTGATCTCTTTCTTTTTTTCCGTCTCTCTGGCCGCATCCTGTGAAACAGACTTTGATCTTCGAAAAGAATGGATCCCTGCCAAAAGAAAGAGCACAAAAAGAAATGACATAACGACCTTTGTGACAAGTCCGAAGACACCTTCAAGGCTCAGAGGGATCACTCCAGAAAAGATAAGGATCATCACTATGAGACCTGCTCCTCCGCATATAGTGAGGGCATAGCCTGAGGATCTAAGATCTTTTGCCTTTTCGTTCAGAGTCATTTTTACTTTCCGCTCAGATAATCATCTATACCTTTAGCTGCTTTCCTGCCTGCTCCCATGGCAAGTATTACCGTTGCCGCACCTGTCGCACAGTCGCCGCCGGCAAATACGCCCTTTTTAGATGTAGCTCCAGTTTCCTCTTCGGCTACTATACAGTTTTTCCTGTTGGTCTCAAGATTCTGCGTCGTACTTGATATAAGCGGATTGGGCGAAGTGCCAAGTGCCATGATGACTACATCGCATTCTATATCATACTCGGATCCTGCTATCTCCACAGGTCTTCTCCTGCCTGACTCATCAGGCTCTCCAAGCTCCATTTTAATTACGCGGATCCCCTTTACCAGCCCATCTTCATCCTCAAGTATTTCTTTTGGATTCGTCAGCAGGGCAAACTTTATTCCCTCTTCCTTTGCGTGATGCACCTCCTCAGCTCTTGCAGGAAGTTCTTTCTCTGATCGTCTGTAGACTATCGTCACATCAGAACCAAGACGCAACGCCGTACGCGCAGCATCCATCGCTACATTTCCGCCTCCGACGACAACAGTTTTCCTTCCGGTATTGATAGGGGTGTCATAGTCCTCTCTGTAGGCCTTCATCAGGTTTGCGCGTGTCAGGTATTCATTGGCAGAATAAACGCCCAGAGCCTGCTCACCAGGTATATGCATGAACATAGGAAGTCCGGCTCCCGATGCAATATATACTGCCTCGAAGCCCTCTTCCTTCATGAGTTCGTCAACTGAGATAGTCTTGCCCACTACTGT
>CADCRB010000043.1 GCA_902803745.1 uncultured Lachnospiraceae bacterium | reverse complement strand
GAAAATGTTCTGACATCTGACGCGGAGGGAGCCGTTTTCTTAGAACCCGCTGCGGCAGCTTCCGGTGTGGCCTGCGAAGCCCTGGCACAGCTTGCATTTGGGATGGATAATCAATATAAATGTGAGCTTGAAATATGGGGAAGCGAGGGAACAGTTTTTACAGACCGTATATTCACGGCTCCGCCTGAATACGAGACTAAGCTGACCCTGATCAAAGGGCTTAACAGAAAAGAGATCGTGACGGGCGCAGATGATCAGTTTTTAAGGATAATTGAGAAATTCGAGGAATGCATTAAAGAACCTGATCGGCGCAGTGAAATGTACGGCGGGATACTGAGGCATAATTCGAACCTTATGCGGGCGATGAGTCTCGGGAAAGATCAGTGATCAGGAGGGGATTATGAGCGGAAAGAAATGTTATATGACAGATATAAGATCAAACGAAGAGGCTGACGGAAGACTTCTGGTAGTGGAAGGAAATACGGAGAGCATTCCTTTCGAAATAAAAAGGATATTCTGGGTAAGGGATGTGAAGGCAGGAGCAAAGAGAGGAAATCATGCCACAAAACGAACGAAGCTTGTATTGATAGCGGTAACCGGGAGCTGTGACGTGGAGGTGGATGATGGCAGGGAGAAGACTGTATATCATCTCGATGATCCGACAAAGGGACTCTATATAGATGAAATGCTTTGGAGGACAATGTTTAACTTTACTCCTGACTGTGTTGTGGAAGCGGTATGTGATCACCCGTATGCTCCCGGGGATGAGACTTATGAAAATTATGATGAGTATCTTGCAGCACTGGAGTGAGCAGTGTCATACACGATATCATTTGAAAGTACTGTGATGACATACAGGCGGAATCCGTGATGGAAGCGCAGAAAGAACAGGGCAGAAAGAAGAGGATGCGGATCATTCCGCTGATCCTTGCAGCAGTGCAGTGGAGCATATGGCAGGCTGCTGGCATCGGAAAAGGCTTTATGGATTATGATCCCGGCAGACCCTATGTATGGGTTCAGAAGGGCCTTTTTCTTTTGCTGCTGATCTCTGCCTGGTGTTTTGCTTTTTATGTTGCGGATCAGCTCAAGACCGGAAACAGACTGATGAAACGGGGGGTAAGGATCTTCATAGTCTATTTTTCGGTTCTTTTTGTGATCCTCCTTATACTATGGCCCGGAACCTGGTATTGGGATGATGTCGGAGTGCTTGCGAGTGCAAAGGATTATGATGTGATCGCATGGCAGCATTTTCTTTCATCTTTTTTCCAGACTGTTTTTCTTCAGCTGATACCTACACCCGGAGGAGTAATACTATGCCAGCTTGTCATAGCTGCCATTATCGTATCCTATGTGATCACGGATTATGAAGAAACTTTTTGTCAGGGAAGACAGCTTATCGGCATATGGCCTCTTGATATCCTGATAAAGATCGTACCTTTCCTGCTGCCACCGGTATTATTGTATCAGTATTCAGGGTTCAGGATGGGCATGTATATCTTTTATGAGGTGTTCGTCCTTGGTTTTATGATCTGCATCTCATACAGAAACAGAAAAATCGGATGGGTGATGCCCGTCCTTATAGGGCTTTGCACTGCGGTACTGTCAACCTGGAGAAGTGAAGGGATACTTTATGCTCCGGCAGTGATGCTCTTGATGATCATCCAGAATAAGGAGATGCTTGATATCAAAAAGAAACTGCTTACTGCAGGGGTAATGCTTATGGCTATGGCAGCCATCGTATCCTATCAGAGGGAAAGAACCGGGAACAGCGATTACTCAGTAGTGGCTATATTAAGACCGTTGTCTGAAGTGGTGAGAGCGGCTGATCCTGAGGCGGATGCCGATCTTTTAGAGGACATTGAAAAAGTGGTCGGAACTCAGGTAATACTCGATAATCCGGATGTAGACGGGGAGAATCTGCTTTGGAAATATGACCTTGAAATAAAGGAATACAGCGGTGAAGAATACAGCCGGTTTATGAAAGCCTTTGTCGGACTCTGTATGAGACACCCAAAGGCAGCAGCCAAGGAGCGGATACGTGTATTTATTGAGACTTCAGCGATAATGGGAAGGACAAATCCCACGAACGTAGTGGGTGCTTATTATCTGTTTGATCCTGAGGAGCAAAATGATAATCAGGCAGAGTTTACCGGGTGGAATGCTCCCATGAACAGACCCTTATCCGAAAGCGTCAGGCAGAAGTTTATTTTGTTCCTCGGAGGCCTGAGGGAGGATTTTTCCGAGAGGATAACCTATCGGCTTATCTGGAATATAATACTGCCGCTTGGAGTGTTGGTGTTCGTCTGGGTGTATCTGCTTGTGAAGAAAAAATGGAAAATGCTAATAGGGGTATCGGCGGTTGTATTCAGGATACCGATAGTATGGCTTGTGGCGCCGGCGACGTGGACGAGGTATTATCTCTCATTTTATCTTACGGG
>CADCRB010000042.1 GCA_902803745.1 uncultured Lachnospiraceae bacterium | reverse complement strand
TTTAATTATGTGTTTTCCTTTGAACATGATCTTACACTCCTTTTCAATAATTAAAACTGTTATCAATTGCTTTTCAGTTCTCTCTAAAGACCTTCTTACATCGACTGCTCGTCCAGCGTGGTAGAATAAATATCAAAGTGTACATAAAAACCCCTTTAACTAATTCCTATATATCCGATAGGAGATATATGTATTTGTTGACGAGAAATATACACTATCATTCAGGTGTTGTCAACCACTTTCTTAAAATGAAAAATTTTTGATTCTCGCTGTCAATCTGTTAACGGGGGATATCTTCTTTATTCGAAAGCGTAATCATAATATAATCTCTTAAGGGAGAAGATATTTATAAAATGGACAGTAATGATAAATAAGATTATTCCTTTCACAACTAAAGGAAATGATCTTTGGAGAAGATATAGATAACCTTCGGATTATGTGCTAAATTATGCTTTGGATTTGACGAAAGAGGTTAAGAGATAAAATCATCAAAGTCGACAAGAGGATATATGGATAATCAGGAAAATATGCAATCCTCATCGCTGATTGCTCATGAAAAAAGGTCTGTTGAAAAAGGACATGCCTTCAAATTGTATTCGGATTATAAGCCAACGGGTGATCAGCCTCAGGCTATAGAAAAACTTGTGAGGGGATTTAAGGAAGGAAATCAGGCACAAACCCTGCTTGGTGTTACAGGCTCGGGTAAGACCTTTACCATGGCAAATATAATAAAGGAGCTGAACCTTCCGACGCTTATCATCTCCCACAATAAGACTCTGGCTGGCCAGCTTTACGGCGAGATGAAGGAATTCTTCCCAGAGAACGCGGTGGAGTATTTTGTGTCCTATTATGATTACTATCAACCGGAGGCGTATGTTCCTTCTACCGATACGTATATAGAAAAGGACTCGTCTGTAAATGATGAAATAGACAAACTTCGTCTTTCAGCTACGGCATCTCTTTCTGAGAGGAAAGATGTAATAGTAGTAGCCTCTGTATCCTGTATCTACGGCTTGGGTTCACCGGATGATTATATCCATATGATGATATCGCTTCGTCCGGGTATGAATAAGGACCGGGATGAGGTGATACATGAACTTATAGAGATAAGATATGACAGGGCAGAGGCTGACTTTAAGAGGTCTACTTTCAGAGTTCACGGAGATGTGCTGGATATATTTCCTGCTGAGTCAGATGACACAGGTATAAGAGTCGAGTTTTTCGGTGATGAGATCGACCGTCTCATAGAGTTTGATGTACTTACCGGACATCCCAAGGCAGAGCTGAAACATGCGGCCATCTTTCCAGCGTCCCACTATGTAGTAACAAAAGATAAGATGGAGCGTGGTATAGCAGAGATAGAGAAGGAACTGGATGAGAGGGTCAGGTATTTCAAGTCCGAAGATAAACTCATAGAGGCACAGCGAATCTCGGAGAGGACAAATTTTGACATAGAGATGATGAGGGAGACAGGTTTTTGCTCCGGTATAGAGAATTACTCCAGACCGTTGGCGGGCAGAGCGCCTGGCTCGGCACCCCTGACTCTTATGGATTTCTTTCCTGATGATTTCCTTATAATAGTAGATGAGAGTCATATCACCATCCCCCAGATAGGAGGTATGTATAATGGAGATCAGGCCAGAAAATCCTCTCTGGTTGAGTACGGCTTCAGACTTCCGTCAGCAAAGGATAACAGACCGCTTTCGTTTGAAGAGTGGGAAAGCCATATTGACAAGATCCTGTTTGTTTCTGCAACACCTGCAGAGTATGAAGCGCAGCATGAGTTACTAAGGGCCGAGCAGATACTGAGACCTACAGGACTTCTCGATCCCGAGATATCTGTACGTCCCACCGAAGGCCAGATCGATGATCTTGTATCAGAGATCAACAAAGAGACAGATAATAAAGGAAAGGTATTGGTCACGACCCTTACCAAAAGAATGGCGGAAGATCTCACAGAATATTTAAGGGAGATCGGCATAAGGGTCAAGTACCTTCATTCGGATGTGGATACACTGGAGCGCGCCGAGATCATCAGGGATATGAGACTTGATGTATTCGATGTGCTGGTGGGCATCAATCTTTTGAGAGAGGGACTTGATATACCGGAGATATCTCTTGTCGCCATAATCGATGCTGATAAAGAGGGATTTCTAAGATCTGCAACGTCACTTATCCAGACTGTGGGAAGAGCTGCCAGAAATTCTAACGGGCATGTTATAATGTATGCCGATACCATTACCGGTTCTATGAAAGAATGCATAGATGAGACAGATCGACGGAGGAAGCTTCAGCAGGCGTACAATGAGGAACATGGCATCACACCACAGACAATCCAAAAGGCAGTAAGGGAGCTGATATCCATATCAAAAAAGGTGGCAAAGAGCGAATACGAGCTTGAGAAAGACCCGGAATCCATGGATAAGAAAGAGCTGGAAAAGCTTATTGCGAAAGTAGAAAAGCAGATGAAAAAAGCAGCTGCTGAGCTTGATTTTGAATCTGCAGCAATGCTTCGGGATAATATGATAGAATTAAAGAAAGCATTATCACAAAGATAAACAATTTAGGAAAGAGAGGAATATGATGTCTGAAAAGCTGTCTGTTGTTGTACCGACTTTTAATGAAGCGGGAAATGTGGAAGAGCTGGCTCTTCAGGTGGGGGAAGCCCTTTGCGGTATCGACTACAATATCTTATTTATAGATGATTCAGATGACAATACGCCGGAAGTATTGAAAGAACTATGTGATAAGGACCCGCATTGCAGATATCATCATAGAGAAGGCGAAGAAAGAACCGGACTTGCAACCGCGGTTATAGAGGGTTTTCATATGGCAGACGGCGTTTTTCTGGCATGCATGGATGCAGACCTTCAGCATCCCCCGGCTATTCTTCGTCCGATGTATGCAGCCATGCTTTCGGGTGCCGATATGTGTATTCCATCGAGGCTGATAAAGGGAGGCTCTGATGGAGGTCTTAATATTGTAAGAAAATTCATTTCCGGAACGGCAAGATGGATGGGAAAGGCAGCCCTTTCATCCCTTCGTAACATATCGGATCCAACTTCCGGACTGTTTATGTTTCGGAAGGAAATGCTTGAGGGAGCAGAGCTCAAGCCGATAGGCTGGAAGATCATGGTGGAAGTGCTTGCTATGACCCGGTATCATCTTATTGTAGAGATTCCATATGAATTTCACGACAGGAATTCAGGGGAATCCAAGATATCAAAGAAGGTAACGCTGGAATATATCGAACAGCTTAAAGGCTTGAGGGTGCGGGAAATAAGCCATGATTCCGTTATAGTGACAAGATGGTCTCCCGGGTTTACAAAAAGTATGATCGAAAAATACTGTCCCGAGATCAAAAAACCGGAGGACGAAACAGAGGATAAATGAAAAAGCAGGAAAAAGATGTAAAGAAATATATAAAGATACGGGGAGCCAGAGAGCACAATCTCAAATCCCTTTCTGTGGATATACCCAGAAATGAGCTTATCGTAATGACAGGACTTTCCGGATCGGGAAAGTCCTCTCTTGCCTTTGATACAATTTATGCTGAGGGACAGCGAAGATATATGCAGTCCCTTTCCAGCTATGCCAGGATGTTTCTGGGACAGATGGATAAGCCCGATGTTGACTCTATTGAAGGACTTCCTCCCGCAATATCAATAGACCAGAAGTCAACAAATCGAAACCCAAGATCAACGGTAGGAACGGTGACTGAGGTATATGATTATCTGAGACTTCTGTATGCAAGGATAGGTATACCTCACTGCCCGAATTGCGGTAAGCCAATAGAAAGGCAGACTGCAGACCAAATGGCTGATATCATAATGCAGTTGCCGGAACGTACTAAGATACAACTTCTTGCTCCTGTCGTTCGCGGAAAAAAGGGGCGTCATGAGAAAATCCTTGAGAGAGCAAAGAAATCCGGTTACGTTCGAGTTATAGTAGACGGTTCTTTATACGAGCTGTCTGAGGACATTGAGCTGGATAAGAATATCAGACATACAATAGAGATCGTGGTAGATCGGCTTGTTGTAAAGCCGGGCATAGAGGCACGCCTTTCCGGTTCCATCGAAAATGTTTTGGAGATCTCAGATGGGCTTCTAAATGTGGATGTGAACCAGGGAGAGCAAACGTTATCTTTTTCAAACAGCTTTTCCTGTCCGGACTGCGGGATATCCATACCACCTATAGAGCCAAGAAGCTTTTCGTTTAATAATCCCTTCGGTGCCTGTCCGACTTGTGCAGGCCTGGGATATAAGATGGAATTTGATGAGGATCTGATGATTCCGGATAAATCTCTGTCGTTTAATGAAGGCTGTGTAAACTGCATGGGATGGATGAATTCCAGAGACCCAGGAAGCTATGGGCATGCATTGCTTGAAGCACTGGCAAATAAATATAAATTCTCGCTTGATACGCCATATGAAAAACTGCCGGAAAAGGTACGTCGTATTTTTGTATATGGCACTGATGGTGAAGTCGTCAAAGTACATTACAAGGGTTCAAGATCTGAAGGAGTATATGACGAGGCGTTTGAAGGTCTGATAAAAAACATGGAGCGCCGATACAGGGAGACCTTTTCTGAGTCGGCAAAGGCCGAATACGAACAGTATATGCGAATATCTCCCTGTGAGACATGCGGAGGACGCAGGCTTAAGAAGGAATCCCTTGCTGTTACGGTGGATGATAAGAATATATTCGAGCTTACAGAAATGTCCGTAAAAGAACTGCTAATCTATTTTGATGCTATACCGGACTCCATAACCGAACAGCAAATCCTTATCGGCCGTCAGATAATTAAAGAGATACACTCCCGGATAAAGTTTATGAATGATGTGGGGCTTGATTACCTGACGCTTTCCAGGGCTACGGGCACTTTGTCAGGAGGAGAAGCTCAGAGGATACGACTTGCGACGCAGATAGGAAGCGGTCTGGTAGGAGTGGCATATATTTTGGATGAGCCTTCAATAGGACTTCATCAGAGGGATAATGACAAGCTCCTGGGTACATTGAAAAGACTCAGGGATCTGGGAAATACTCTGATAGTTGTAGAGCATGACGAGGATACCATGAGGGCCGCAGACCGTATCATAGATATAGGTCCGGGAGCAGGAATGCATGGGGGCAAGCTTGTTGCAGAAGGGACGGCTGACGAAATAGCGAAAGTAAAGGATTCCATAACCGGGAAATATCTTTCCGGAGAGCTTGCTATTCCGGTACCGGAAAAAAGACGGAAACCTTCCGGTTGGATAGAGATAAGGGGGGCGAGGGAGAATAATCTAAAAAAAATAAATGTAAAAATACCACTGGGAGTCATGACCATCGTTACAGGAGTTTCCGGCTCCGGGAAATCGTCTCTGATAAATGAGATACTATACAAGACTGCGGCGAAGAAGCTGAACAGGGCCAGGACTATTCCCGGGGCATCGGACGGAATAAAAGGCCTGGAGCAATTGGACAAAGTGATAGATATAGATCAGTCGCCCATAGGGCGAACTCCCAGATCCAATCCAGCTACGTATACCGGTGTCTTTGATCTGATTCGGGATCTATTTGCTGCTACTCAGGAGGCCAAGGCAAGGGGTTATAAGAAAGGCCGTTTTTCTTTTAACGTAAAGGGCGGAAGATGCGAGGCATGCAGCGGTGACGGGATAATAAAGATCGAGATGCATTTCCTGCCGGATGTATTTGTCCCCTGTGATGTCTGCCATGGGAAAAGATATAACCGTGAGACCCTTGATGTGACCTATAAGGGTAAGGATATTTCTGATGTACTGGACATGACTGTTGAAGAGGCATTGGTTTTTTTTGATAATGTTCCTACTGTAAGAAATAAGATACAGACCCTCTATGACGTAGGGCTTGGATACGTAAAGCTGGGACAGCCCTCTACAGAGCTTTCCGGCGGAGAAGCACAGCGTATTAAGCTTGCTACGGAGCTTTCAAAAAGAGGTACGGGAAAGACCATATATATATTGGATGAGCCTACTACTGGCCTGCATTTTGATGATGTGAAAAAACTTATTTCCATTCTTGACCGGCTGGCTGAGTCCGGTAATACTGTTGTGGTCATTGAGCATAATCTTGATGTAATAAAATGTGGTGATTACATAATAGATATGGGGCCAGAAGGCGGTGACGGAGGAGGCACGGTGGTAACCTCGGGAACTCCGGAGCAGGTGGCAAAAGATGATAACAGTTATACCGGAAAATATATAAAAAAAATGATCTCAAAAAGGTTCAGGAATTAACTCAATATGCCGATATAAATCATACATGGAAGGATTTATGATGCACGGACGCAAATGAGGGCTGCGCCCGTGCTGTTTTTTGATTTGAGAAATGGCCATCTGCTGTGTTGAAAGTTTCATCATTTTGGGTTATCCTATCTTGTTAGACAGTAGGCAAGACGATATGAAATGAGGAAAAAATGGCAGGTGTAGACATAGGAATAGATCTGGGCACGGCAAGTGTGCTCGTATATATAAGAGGCAAGGGAGTGGTACTGAAGGAACCCTCCGTCGTAGCCTTCGACAGGGATACGAATAAAATAATGGCTATCGGCGAGGAAGCGCGACTCATGCTTGGTCGTACGCCGGGCAACGTGGTAGCCATACGACCCATGAGGCAGGGCGTCATATCAAACTATACGGTTACCGAGAAGATGCTGAAGCACTTCATACAGAAGGCTGTTGGGAAACGAACGTTTAGGAAGCCTAGAGTATGTGTGGGAGTGCCTTCAGCAGCATCAGAGGTAGAAAGGAAAGCCGTTGAAGATGCGGCCTATCAGGCCGGTGCCAGAGAGGTCAAGATCATAGAGGAGCCCATAGCAGCTGCGATCGGAGCAGGCATTGATATAACTAAGCCTTGTGGCAATATGGTTGTGGATATAGGAGGCGGTACATCGGATATAGCAGTCATCTCTTTGGGAGGGCCTGTGGAGTCCACTTCCATTAAGGTTGCCGGAGATGATTTTGATGATGCGATAGTCAGGTATATGAGAAAGAAGCATAATCTTCTTATCGGAGAACCTACCGCTGAAGATTTGAAGATACATATCGGTTGTGTCTTCAGAAAACCTGAGGTTGATTATATGGATATAAGAGGCCGTAACCTGCTTACCGGACTTCCGGTTACAGTAAAGGTTTCTTCTGAAGAGACTGAAGAGGCGCTAAGGGAGGTAACGGCCCAGATTATTGAAGCGATACATGGCGTTTTGGAGCGTACACCTCCGGAGTTGGCAGCTGACATAGCATCAAGGGGGATAGTTCTTACCGGGGGCGGAGCTATGCTGAGAGGTCTGGAGGAACTTATTACTGAAAAGACCGGTATAAACACTATGACCGCGGAAGATCCGATGACTGCTGTTGCAGCGGGAACCGGGAAATACGTAGATACGATAGCAGGATATAAGGAGGAAGACGATTAGGATATGGTAAAAGGTCTTTATACCGCGCATTTTGCGATGATTAACGAGCAGCACAGGATGGATACTCTCACAAATAATCTCGCAAATGTGTCTACTACCGGCTATAAAAAAGAAGGGGCCACTTCCCAGACTTTTGCGGATGCGTTGGCAGTTAAGCTACAGGATTCTTCCGAGTGGTATCTGTCAAGGCGGATGGGGAATATGCAGCCGGGAGTTAAGATAGGTGAGAATTATACTGACTGGTCAGAAGGTGGATTCCGTGGCACAGAGAATACATTTGATCTTGCTTTGTCAGATTCGGGTTTTTTTGAAATAGAGTTTACTGACAAAGCAGGTAATACCAGCGTTAAATATACACGGGATGGATCCTTTACCCTTACCCTTGATGGTACTCTTGTCACAAAGGACGGAGATTATGTTTTGGATACAAACGGAAATCATATTACGATAGATCCCACCAAGCCTACCACTATTGACCGTCAGGGAAATATCACTCAGGGAGACAATCCCCAGATACTGGCTACCGTCGGAGTTACGGACTTTGAGAGAAACCCCGAAGGAACGGACTATTATTATCTGGAAAAATATGGTGAAAATATGTGGCAGACCATAGAAGGTGCAACGGAGATACCTTCGAATGCTCAGATATATTCAGGATATCTGGAGCAGTCAAATGTGGAAACGGTTCAGGAAATGGTAAACATGATTGCCATAAACAGGCAATATGAGATCAACCAGAAGGTTGTGCAGACTATGGATGATACTCTTCAGAAGGCAGTAAATGATCTTGGTAAGCTTTGAGTTATTAAATTTTGGAGGAGGTTTTGGAACATGGTAAGGTCACTTTGGACAGCGGCTACCGGTATGATAGCACAGCAGAATAATGTGGATACTATCGCAAATAATCTTGCAAATGTTAATACCGTGGGTTACAAGACTGAAACAAATGAATTTAAGAGTCTTTTGTATCAGACTCTTCAGACAAAGACAACTACAGCCAACGCAGAACGTAAGCCTATAGGAGCGCAGGTCGGTTTGGGTGTCAGAAATGCCTCTATTACGTCGCAGTTTACAAACGGAGCGCTTTTGGAGTCTGAAAACGCCACAAGCTTTGCAATTCAGGGCAAGGGATTCTTTTCGGTAAGAGGAACGGATGGACAAACTTATTATACCAGAAACGGTGACTTTAATTTTAATCTTGTAAATGCGAATGAGGATCTGGTGCTTTCAAACTCAGATGGTCTTCCGGTGCTTGGAACTAATGGTCAGCCCATACAGCTTCCGGCTACGATAAACGGACAGAAGGTGGTAGCGAACAGGATTTCTGTAGATGCATCTGGGCAGATTCTTTATCCTGATGCAGACAATAATCCTCAGCCGGTAGCCGGGCTTATTATAGGAATGACTCAGTTTCAGAACCCGAAGGGTTTGAATAAGGAAGGAGATTCACTCTATTCCGTCACAGCTGCATCCGGACAGCCGATGAACGAAGCGACAAATGCAGCTCTTGAAAAATCCGTGATAAGGCAGGGATATCTTGAGGGATCCAATGTTCAGGTTGCGGATGAGATGGTTAATCTTATAGTTGCGCAGAGAGCATACGAGCTTAATTCAAAAGCTATCACTACCACTGATGATATGATGCAGACAGCAAATCAGCTTAAGAGGTAATACAGGATATGGATATTAGCACGGATTATCTTACAACTTTATCCGGTCAGGCTGTATCCGATGCACATGCAGCGAAGCTTAAGAGTACGCTGTCAGATATTTCCGGCTCCAATAAGGGCGGGAACGGTTCGGATATTTCTTCAGCTGATGATGCTAAGCTTTTGGATGCCTGTAAGCAATTTGAAAGCTATTTTGTCGAGCAGATGTATAAGCAGATGATGGCGACAGTGCCTGAGGATCCTCTGGACAGCGGAACGAACAGTACACTGGTGGATTATTATAAAGACAATCTGATAAAAGAATATGCATCCCAGACTACCGAACAGGAGGGGCTGGGTCTGGCAAAAATGCTCTACGAACAGATGAAGCGTAATATAGGGCAGACACCGGAGGAGATCGATGCAAAAGCATCGGAAGAGAGTGGTGCTGCTATGTCTGAATCGGAATTCACCGAGAAAGATGCTATTTCGACGGATGAATGACTCTAAAAGGTTATATTGATCATATAATTTTTCGCAATCCAGAAAACACATATACGGTACTATCGCTGAAAGCAGATGACGGAGGAGACTACGTCTGTGTTGGCATGCTTCCGGAATTTGATCCCGGCGAGAGTCTATCCATTGAAGGTGATCTGAAGGACAATCCCAAGTACGGTGTCCAATTTTCAATAACTTCATTTACTATATCTCCCATAGATGATGAGGAATCGATTCTGCGTTATTTATCATCAGGAGCTGTAAAGGGTATAGGTCCGGGGCTTGCAAAGAGAATTACTACGAAGTTTAAGGAGGATACTTTTCGTATAATGGAAGAAGAGCCGGAAAGGCTCTCGGAAATAAAGGGGATCTCCTTGCGGAAAGCTATAGCGATAGCTGAGTCTTTCGAATCAAAAGCAGGCAGCCGTCAGGCCATATCTTTTCTTTCCCAATATGGCATAACACCATATCTCGGACAGAAGATATTCGGGAAGTATAAGGATAAGCTATATGATATTATCAGGACGAATCCATATAAGCTGATTGATGATATAGAAGGAATAGGATTTCTTTCGGCCGACCGTATAGCGTCATTATCAGGTATATCGCCGGATTCTGAATACCGGACGAATTCGGGCATAATGTATTTACTGTCCGAAGCGGCAGGCAGGGGTAGTCTTTGTATTAAAGAAACCGAGTTAAAGGAAAGGGCGGCAGAGCTTCTATCCCTTAATACGGAATTAATAGAGGCCAGACTGGCTTCACTATCAATAGAACGAAAAATAATACGTGAGTTCACCGGCGAAGAATGCTTTATTTATTCCCAGAGTGCGTACTATGCTGAGGCAGAGACCGCCAGGCTTTTGATGGATCTGGATGGGGAGGATCCGGCAGAAGAAGCTCTCGTGCTTAAAGATATAAGCAGGCTTGAGACGAAAAATAATATTTATCTGGAGGATGCCCAGAGGGAAGCTGTAGTATGTGCTATTACGCACATGGTTTCCGTCATAACTGGTGGCCCGGGAACTGGAAAAACTACGATCACAAATCTTGTGATCAGTTATTTCAGTGAAAAAGGGCTAAAGATCACTCTGGCTGCCCCTACAGGGAGAGCAGCAAAAAGAATGTCCGAAGCAACAGGGCATAATGCCAGAACGATTCACAGGCTGTTAGGAGCGGGAGCCGTGGTAGAAGGCAGATCCCTACAGGAGTTTGAGCACGATTCAGACAATCCCATTGAGACGGACGTCCTGATCCTGGATGAGATGTCAATGGTAGATATATATGTTTTCCGGTCGTTGCTAAGAGCCATAGTACCGGGGACAAGACTGATACTTATAGGGGATTCAGATCAGCTGCCCTCGGTCGGGCCCGGGGCGGTGCTTAAGGATATCATATCCTCTGAATGTTTTCACGTAACACGTCTAAAAAAGATTTACAGGCAGTCGGAGGCTTCGGCTATCGTGCGAAATGCACATTCTGTGATAGAAGGACGCATGATCGATCTTGACAAAAAGAGCGAGGAATTTTTTTTAATCAGGAGGGATGCATCAGAAAGAATAATACAGGGGATTATTTATCTGGCTGGGAAAAAACTTCCCAGTTATCTGTCTTGTTCGCCGCTTGAGATACAGGTGATGACACCAATGAGAAAAGGAGCTCTTGGAGTGGAAAGTCTTAATCTAAGGCTTCAGGAAGCGTTGAATCCCCCGGGAGAAGGAAAGAGAGAGATCGGCACGGCTAACGGAGTGCTGCGTTCTGGTGATAAGGTTATGCAGACGAAGAATAATTATGATATGGAATGGATCATCAGCGGAAATGCCCATATAGCAGCTGAAAGCGGTACTGGAATATTCAATGGCGATATAGGAACAATCCTGAGTGTATCCTCAGATTCGGCATGTATTAGATTTGATGATGGTCGTGAGGCAGTATATAAGGGCGAGGCTTTGTCTGAACTTGAGTTAGCATATGCTATAACTATACACAAGTCTCAGGGGAGTGAATATAAGGCCGTGATTTTACCGCTTCTTTCCGGGCCGAGGATGCTTATGAACAGGAATCTTCTGTATACGGCTATCACCCGCGCGAGACAGATGGTCTGCATAATTGGGTCTCCTAAGGCTGTAGAGGAGATGATTGGCAATGAAAGAGAAGAAAATAGATATACGGGACTTTGCAAAAGACTTCGCGAGATGCAGGATATGTGATCTTTTACTTGATTTGATTTTTCCCAGAAGATGTCCGTTTTGTGACGGACTGGTAAGCTATGGAGAGCTTATCTGCAGGCAGTGTAGGAGAAGAATTCCCTACATAGGAAAAGATTATTGTCTGAAATGCGGAAAACCGCTAGCTGATAAGGGAAAAGAATACTGTAAAGACTGTTCTAATACAGAGCATATATTTACAAGAGGGAGATCCCTTTATGTATATGGAGGCAGAGCAAGGGAGTCTATAAGCAGATTTAAATTCCACGGGCGCCGGGAATATGCAGATTATTATGGGCGGGACATTGCCGCACATCTGGGATCTTTTATAAAAAAATGCCATCCCGATATATTGATCCCAGTGCCTGTTTCCAGGGAAAAATTAAGGAAAAGGGGTTATAATCAGGCTGAGCTCATAGCGGATAGCATATCCGATTGTATCAATGTACCGACGATCAAGACGGCTGTTGTCAGGGTAAAAAATACTCCTCCTATGAAAGATCTGACACGGATCCAGAGAATGAAAAACCTTGAGGGGGCTTTCAAAATAAACGTTCATGATGTAAAATGTAGAAACGTATTGATAGTGGATGACATCTATACAACGGGTAGTACGATCGACGCCGTAGCGAGTGAGCTGAAAAAAGCGGGGGCGAAGGAAGTATTCTTTGTGACTCTTGCTTCCGGCTTATCTGCATAGGAAGAGGATTATGAGGAGTAACATAAACGGAGACAGTGTAATGCTGATGACCCGCATGGCTTCCTTTGAGGAGAATGAGGGAAAGGAATCCATAAGGATATGT
This sequence comes from uncultured Lachnospiraceae bacterium, assembly GCA_902803745.1. Taxonomy (GTDB): domain Bacteria; phylum Bacillota; class Clostridia; order Lachnospirales; family Lachnospiraceae; genus NK4A144. The sequence goes on along the minus strand of CADCRB010000042.1, from coordinate 10,715 downwards.
AACTATTTCAGAAGTGATTACGTCTGCTTAAATGTGGTCAGAGCTATTGTATCGGCAACTGCGTCATATTTTCTGATCATGGTGCTGTATATTTATTACAATATAGACAGACTTCTTCAGGAAATATATACAATGGATCTTATGGCCATCGGGAGAAAGCTTATAACGGCATATGTAGTTTTTGCCGGCGCTTTTGGGATCATAGCGTATGTAGTCTATTCTTTCAGATATGACAGGGCTAAAAAAAATCTGAGTGATTACAATTATGCCCTTAGGGAATTATTGAATATGCAGGAAGTAAACGGCAATGGATAATATTTACGAAGTAAGAGATTTTATTGAGGAGATCGTGAGCCGCTATGAGACATTGATCAAAGCGGTTATTCGTTTTTTTCTGGCATTTTTGTCAGTTTCGGTTGTTAATTCGCAGCTTGGATATATGGAACGACTGGATTCTACTACGGTAGTTTTGGCAGTTTCGTTGTTATCTGCGTTACTTCCGTCCGGGATGATCGTTTTTTTCTGTTCTCTTTTTATCATACTGCACTGCTATGCCCTTTCGCTTGAAGCAGCAATAGTAGTTTTGGCAGTTTTTCTTTTGATGTTTCTCTTATATTTCCGATTCACACCGCAGGATACAATGGCGGTCCTTCTGACACCGCTGTCCTTCGTTTTTGGTGTGCCCGAGGTGATGCCAGTGATATATGGATTAAAAGGTTCGCCTATTTCTGCTCTTTCTGTCGGATTCGGTGCAGCGGCGTATTTTACTGTTGATTTCATTACAGGTGCAGAGGACGAGATAAGGGGGATGAAGGAGGCTACCACAGTTGAGAGATTCCGCTTTATTTTGGATGGAGTAATAAAAAACAGCACTATGATGACTTATGTGGGAGCATTTGTTATTACGGTTGTTATTGTAAGCATAATCAGACGGCTTTATTTTCCGCACGCGTGGACCATAGCTATCGCAATAGGTATTTTTACTGACATAATAGCGCTTATGATATTATCTGCAAAGTTTGATTCAGACATTAACATGGGCAGTATAATCGTAGGCTCATTAGTATCAGCTGCCGTAGCTTTTCTTTACAAGCTCTTTACTTTTAGTGTGGATTATGCAAAGACTGAACGCGTACAGTTTGAGGATGATGGTTATTATTACTATGTGAAGGCTGTTCCTAAGATCAGATCGCATATCAGAAGGACAAGACCTTCCAGAGCGGATGATGAATAAATGCAGCAGATAATCTCTCAGATAGGGAATTTCATCAGCTTTGATTCCATTCCAGTAATGGGACTTACCGATTATGTGGAGATCCTCATAATCGCTTTTCTTGTATATGAGGTTATGGTATGGATAAGGGATACAAGGGCCTGGTCGCTTATGCGCGGCATTGTAGTCATTATTCTTTTTGTGCTACTGGCATATCTGCTTCAGATGACCACAATACTATGGCTTGTGCGTAACGGTCTAAATGTTCTGCTTATGGCTGTTTTGATCATTTTTCAGCCTGAACTCAGACGGGCACTTGACTTCATAGGGAGAAAAAATTTCATTGCCTCTTTTTTTTCTTTTAACGGTGCAAGTGTCAACGAAAGATTTTCCGATAAGACAATGAATGAAATAATAAAGGCTTGCTTTGAAATGGGAAGAGCCCGTACCGGAGCCCTTATAGTTATGAAACAGAGTGACCCCCTCACTGAATACATACGCACGGGAATAGAGGTGGATGCAGTAGTTACCAGCCAGCTGCTTATCAATATATTTGAGCATAATACCCCTCTTCATGACGGAGCTGTAATAATTGAAGGAGACAGGGTCATATCAGCCACCTGTTATCTTCCTCTGTCAGATAATATGGAGCTTTCAAAGGAACTTGGTACAAGACATCGTGCAGGCGTCGGAATCTCGGAAGCAACGGATTCTCTGACCATCATAGTTTCCGAGGAGACCGGAAGAGTATCTATTGCACAGGAGGGAGAGCTTGTCAGAAATGTGGCTCAGGATACCTTGAGGGACAGACTGATAAAGCTACAGAACAAAACTATAGCAGATAAGAAGATAGGCAGAATAGGGAGGGGAGGCAAATGAAGAAAAAACTGTCCGGCATTCTCCGTCTGTTTACCAATAATATCTGGCTTAAGATACTTGCTCTGATACTGGCAGTCATGATCTGGCTTGTTGTTGTCAGTATTGATAATCCGGTAAAGGATCAGAATTTTACACAGATACCGGTTGCCGTACTCAACGGAGATGTTTTCGAAAAGGCGGGTCAGTCCTTTGAACTGGCAGACTCATCTTCGACAGTAACTGTCACTGCGCGGGCAGAAAGGTCTGTTCTGTCCCAGCTTTCAAGAGACGATTTTTCTGCTACAGTGGATATGACTAATTATTCAAACGGAAGGGTTCCGATTTCGGTAAAAGCTAACCGGCTTTCGGATAAGATCCTAAGCATAACTCCCCGTTCAGCCTATGCAATAGTTGAAGTCGAAGATCTGGGATCTAAACAGTTTTCTATAGACTATGAGATTAGCGGTGAGCCAGCTGAAGGATATTCGGTAGGAGATGTATCTCTTGCCAGTAATGTGGTGCGGGTACAGGGGCCAGAGTCTATAGTGGAAACGATAGATAAAGCAATAGTCAGAGTATCAACTCAGGGAATGACACGTGATATCCGGACAGAGACGCCGATCATCTTTATTGACCGCAATGGCGATGAAATGGATATTTCTAGACTTGAGCTTTCAAGAAACAGCGTTTCTGTCACCGTCGAAATCTGGTCTGACAGAGAGGTTCCAGTTACTTACGGATATTCGGGAACACCTGCAGAGGGCTTTGCTACGACTGGTAATCTCACAGCGACGATAAACGAGATAGAGCTTTCGGGCAATCCTGATGCTCTGTCGGGCATAGGTTCTATAACGGTGCCATCTACTGAGATCGATATTACCGGGGCCGCTGAAAACTACACGGCAGTCATAGATATTTCCGCCTACCTGCCTTCCGGTACGAGACCTGCAGACGCTGATATGGATACACATTCAACTGTTACGGTGGAGATAGTGGCAATGAATCTCATGAATGTGGAGGTTCCTGTTTCAAATATCACTGTTGATAATGTTCCGTCGGGATATACGGCTGTTATCGGAGCCGAGGGAGCAGTAGTCGTGACCGGAATAAGAGGACTTCCGGATGTTTTGGCAACGGTAGACGGATCTATGCTTACCGGACGGATTAATTTGGATGATGTAAAATCGAAGAACGGATTGGAGCAATGGGGGCCGGGTATTTTCGATGCAGATGTAACTTTTGCATATCCGGAAGGAGTATATAGCAGCGGTGTTACTACTACGGTAAGCGTGATCCTTCAGCCTGTCGGTCAGGGTGCACCTGATCTTGTGGATGATCCAAGCTTGACCGGAGCGGCCGGGAATGACGCAGAGGATTGAATATTATATCCAGAAGCAGTGTTAACGGAGTTGAATAATCGGTTTATATTTGATATATTATCTTCAGAGGATTTTTCGGAGCAAGAGACATGGTTTCACAAAAAATAACAATTAAAAACCCTACCGGATTACATCTTCGTCCGGCCGGAATACTGTGCAAGGAAGCTATGCAGTATAAGTCCCTGATCACGTTTAAGTTCAGGGATAATACGGCAAATGCAAAGAGCGTTTTGTCTGTGCTTGGTGCCTGTGTAAAATGCGGTGATGAGATTGAGCTTTTCTGCGAAGGAGAAGATGAGGATGCCGCATTGGGAGCACTTATTGGAGCAATAGATTCAGGATTAGGGGAGTAGACCGAAATAGGATGGCTTATGAGGGGTCTCTCTGAAGTATGATCAGAGAGACTTCTATTTTTTTACGGTATGCGTTTCAGAGGATAAGCTATCCATTCATCAATATATAATGACAGAATTTCAGATGAAATCAGGACTATACAGAGGAGGAAACAGATGTTGAACTACAAAAGATATAAAAGAAATCCTATAATTGATTATCCTGAGAGAAAATGGCCGGACCGGCAGATTGAGAAGGCTCCGACCTGGGTGTCCGTAGATCTTAGGGACGGAAATCAGGCACTGGTTGAGCCGATGGTTGTTTCTGAAAAGATAGAGATGTTCAATAAACTTGTAGAACTGGGATTTAAGGAGATCGAGATAGGCTTTCCCGCTGCAAGCCAGATTGAATTTGATTTTTTGCGGGAATTAGTAGATAAGAATCTGATCCCGAAAGATGTTACAGTACAGGTTCTGACGCAGTGCCGGGAAAACCTCATCGATCGGACATTTGAATCCATAAAAGGTATACACAGAGCCATTGTACATATATATAACTCTACGTCCACTCTGCAGAGAGATGTAGTGTTTAATATGAGTAAAGAGGAAATAAAACAACTGGCTGTGGATGGGACGCGTATGGTCAAAGAGAGGGCAGCAAGATTTCCAGGAGAGATCATTCTCGAATATTCCCCGGAGAGTTTTACCGGAACTGAGCCGGAGTATGCTTGCGACGTCTGCAATGCGGTGACAGCCGAATGGAACGCTACACCTGAAAACAAAGTCATCATAAATCTGCCTGCGACTGTCGAAATGACAACGCCAAATGTTTATGCGGATATAATAGAGTGGGAAAACGAAAATCTTGAGCGAAGAGATTCCGTGATCCTGTCCATTCACCCTCACAACGATAGGGGCACTGGAGTTGCTGCTACAGAGCTTGCGATGATGGCTGGTGCGGAGCGAGTGGAAGGAACTCTTTTTGGTAATGGAGAAAGAACCGGAAATGTTGACCTGCTGACTATTGCATATAATATGTTTTCTCAGGGGATAAATCCGGAATTAAATCTTGAAGACATAAACGGGATCATAGACATGTACGAAAAATGTACAAAAATGAAGATAGATCCTCGGCATCCTTATGCAGGAAAGCTGGTGTTCACCGCATTTTCGGGATCACATCAGGATGCCATCTCAAAAGGTATAAAGGCAATGATGGAGAGACACCCCGATACATGGGAGGTCCCGTACCTGCCTATAGATCCTGCAGATATTGGCAGGGAATACGAGCCGATAGTCCGTATAAATTCCCAGTCAGGCAAGGGTGGAGTTGCCTTCATAATGGATTCCTATTTTGGATTCAAGCTGCCTAAAGGGATGCATAAGGAATTTGCAAACGTGATCCAAGACATATCGGAAAAGCAGGGGGAGGTCGTGCCTAAAGAAGTTATGGAAGCCTTTAGGACTGCATACCTTGAGAAAAAAGAGCCTATCCATTTCCGTAAGCTTCAGGTTGTAGATCTTTCTGATGAGGTCGATACGGATCACGATACAGAGGTTACAGTACAATATACAGATCATGGTCTGGCTAAAGAGTTCTCTTCTACGGGAAACGGACCGATTGATGCGGTAAAGAGAGGATTATCCTCTGAGCTTGGAATAAGCATAAAGATCGTTGACTATGAGGAACACGCCCTTACAGGAGGCTCTAATGCACAGGCTGCTGCATATATCCACATGCTTTCAGTGGACGATAACAAGATAACGTATGGAGTGGGGGTATCCTCCAATATCACAAGAGCATCTGTTCGAGCCATATTTTCGGCTGTCAACCGTCTTTTTGGAGAACGTTTTGATGCAGAGTACTCCCGTCAGAATCAATGATTTTAGAATGATTCACAATAATAAGGACAGCAAAAAAATATGTAGTGAAGTATATCGGGAAGTAATACTTGAAATATGATGCCGGAGCCAAAATGAATACTATCGCAAAATGAGCAAAAAGACAAAGAGAGAGCAAGGTAAAGAAGGCTCTCTCTTTTATTTTGCGTAGGCTCCAGATAAAAATTAAGATAAGCAGGATCATGGGAATATACAGATTGTATGCGAGAGTTTTTACCATGCTTACGATAAAAGATACTATACCCTGACCTGTGACAGGAGTATACACAGTGGCAGCATAATCAAAGGATCCCCATTTTGTTCGAATAAGGACGCCCGGATTGTTTTTCATAAGCTCCTTTACCCCTTCGACGAAGTTCAGATAATCTTCATCATCTGCATCTCCGCGTCTTCCATCATAGCCCTCATAGTAAAGGATAAGGGCATCCTCATAGTTTATATCACCAAGATAGGTGTTTATGGCAGAGATCTTCTCAACATCCAGGTATTGATCCACTTTCTTCCAGGAGTCGGCATTATCTGTCCTTGTAAGGTCAAGCCCATTTCGATACATGTTTGTCACGGTGTATGCATAAAACGGAAGCATACGATTTACTGCCTTATCCGAAAGCCTTGAAGGTATTATACCGTATTGAGGGATAGCTATTATGTACTGTATAAGAAAGGATAAGCATATTAGTTTGATGACATTTTTGCCTGCTGCTCTTTTGGGAGAAAATATCGATGGATAGCAGATCAGGATAAGAAGCGGACCCAAAAAAGCAAGATATATACCCTCTGTACGCCACTGTGTCAGTATTGCCATTAATACAAGCAGCGGGAGCAGATGCCTAAAACTGAACGGAACTTTTTCAATACAATCCATATATATCGAGAACATGAATACTATATAAAGGAATATATAGATTGGTATACGGTGCGCGGAGGTAGTATAGGCGAGAATAGGAGGAAGGAAAAAGGCTGTATATAAAAAATATCCCCGCCTGGAGCCCTCCATATATCGCAAAAGTCTGGCAACGCAGTAACCTGCAGAAAAGCACTGTATTATCACTTTGATCACGATAGGACCAAACCAAGAGGGGATGAGCATCATTGATATAATATAGTACCATGTGGTTATGTAATAAAACCAGGTATAATCAGCCAGATTTGAGGCTTCGGAAAAGATGAGAGCCTCATCATTAGAAAGGAAACCTTCCGGGATCTTGTAGAAAAGCACAAAGACTATAGGGATAAAATACAGAAAGGAGTACTTTAATACCGTCCATTCAAAAGAAGATCTGTCTGACAACGCTTTAATCAAAAAAGAGGAAGCAAGATATACGACAAGGCACATAAGTATTTTGCAGGGAATATAATTATGAGCCATGGAAATCGGCGAAACATTGAATGTCGTCTGATCATAAAAAAGAGATGCTGCTGTCCAGATAACAGCAACGGATAAAGGTAGTACGTATTTTTTTGTATGACCGATTGTCACCATACTATTATAATCCATCGGAAATTCTGAGTTTTTGTGATATGATTATACCATGAACATAAAAATAGAACAGCAATTTGAACGTCTGGACCGAGAATACGGAAAAGAAATCCGGATCTTTCTAAAGTATACAAAGCCATATGAATTGCTTATAGCTACCATATTATCAGCTCAGTGTACGGATAAAAGAGTCAACGAAGTAACTGAGCGGCTGTTTATCAAATATCCCTCGCTCGTTTCGTTTTCAGAAGCGGACCTTGCAGTCCTGGAGCAAGATATACATCCTTGCGGTTTCTTTAAGACCAAAGCCAGACATATTATAGATACTGCCCGTATTCTTCTGTCGGAGTATGACGGGAATCTCCCGTATGAGATAGAAAAACTGACGGCTCTCCCAGGAGTAGGACGAAAGACTGCAAATGTTATCAGAACACATATTTTCAATATACCTTCTATAGTAGTGGACACACATGTAAAAAGAGTCTCCGGAAGGCTTGGATGGACGAAGGAAAAGGATCCGGAAAGAATAGAGTATGACCTTATGAAGAAGATACCCAAGAAGCGATGGTGCCTAGTTAATCAGGACCTGATCGAGCTTGGGCGAAGTATATGTCACTCCAGAAAGGCCGAATGCGAGAAGTGTTTTATGTGTGATATTTGTCCCAGGCTTGGAGTAAAGAAATGAGTACATATGTGATAAGCGATATCCATGGAGCGCTGGAACAATTCCTGTTGTTGCTTTCAAGTATTGGATTCGACGTCTCATCTGGGGAGGATGAGCTTTACCTTTTGGGGGATTATGCAGACTGGGGAACAAGATCCATCGAGACAATAGGATATATCATGGATCTTGATGAGAGCCCTCGCGTTCATTGCCTTGCCGGAAACCATGATATTATGTTCCTTCACGCTATAGAGTCTGATTATCCGGATTTGATCTGGTATGAGGCCAATAAGGGATATAAGACGTGGATCGACTATGAAAGGCTGGCAGATACTAATAAAAAGGCAATATACCAGTGGCTGCTGTCCCTGGCATTTTCAGTGGATATATGTGTTGAGAACAGACTATATATGGCGGCGCATGCTTATCCATATTTTGGAAACAGAGGGAATCTGGGGAGGATATATACAAAAAACGAGGCTGTATGGCACAGGGTTCAATATGATGAGGATCCGTTTATTAACTATCATGGAAAAAAGAAATATGAGGGACTCATCATAGGACACACGCCTACATCATACTTTCATTGCAAAAGAAACGGAAGGAAGGATAATAAAGCAAATGAGGTCTTTTTTGGAAAGAAGATAATAGCAATTGACTGTGGAGCAAAGGTATTTGAATACCCTGAATTTGAAGCCGAATATGAAAATGCGAGGCTTGCAGCTATCAGACTTGAAGATGAGAAATGTTTTTATGTAAGGTAGTATTCAAAAGGCCAGACGAATACAGAGGAGGATAATAAGAATATGAATATAGTATTGCTGTCAGGAGGTTCAGGCAAAAGAATGTGGCCATTGTCAAATGACATAAGGTCAAAGCAGTTTATCAAGCTGTTTAAGAACGAAAACGGTGAGTATGAATCTATGGTTCAGAGGGTATACCGCCAGATCAAATCTGTAGATGATAAGGCGAAGATAACCATTGCGACTAGCAAGACACAGGTTTCTGCCATTCACAACCAGCTGGGGGAACAGGTTTCGGTCTGCGTAGAGCCTACTCGAAGGGATACTTTTCCCGCTATAGCGCTTGCAGCGTCATATCTGCATGACGAATTGCAGGTTGATCCTGAGGAGTCCGTCGTGGTTTGTCCTGTGGATCCGTACGTTGATAATTCATATTATGAAGCTGTTGCAAAGATGGGTAATATTGCCGGAAGCGGTATGAAGAACATCACTCTTATGGGGATAGAGCCAACTTATCCATCTGAAAAGTATGGATATATCATCCCTAAGGGAAAGGATGAGTTGTCAGATGTTTCGGAATTCAGGGAAAAGCCGGACGAGGACACGGCAAAGAAATATATTGAAGACGGAGCGCTGTGGAACGGCGGAGTTTTTGCCTTCAAGCTTTCATACATACTGGACAAAGCCCATTCCCTGCTGGATTTTACTGACTACAGGGATCTGTACAACCATTACACTGATTGCAACAAGATCTCGTTTGACTATGCCGTGGTGGAAAAAGAAGAATCTATTCAGGTTCTGCGCTACTCAGGTGAATGGAAGGATGTCGGAACGTGGAATATGATGGCTGAAGTTATGGCTGATGACATCAAGGGCAAGGTCCTTACTGATGATACAACGACAGGAACCAATGTGGTAAATGAGCTCGATATACCTATTCTGGTAATGGGGGCTAAGAATCTTGTGATCGCAGCTTCGGGAGACGGCATACTCATAGCCGACAAGGAGCAGTCGAGTTATATGAAGCCTTATGTGGAGAAAATATCAACAGATGTAAGGTTTGCCGAAAAATCATGGGGATCCTATTCCGTGATCGATGCGGGGGAAGGGTACCTTAATGTAAAGGTGATCCTGAATCCGGGAAATCAGATGTCTTATCATTCGCACGAATACCGGGATGAGGTATGGACCATTCTGTCCGGAAGAGGGAAGACCATAATTGACGGAATGGAGCAGGTTGTAAAACCGGGTGATGTTGTGACAATGGCAGCGGGGTGCAAGCATACGATCATCGCTGAGACAGAACTTACCGTGCTGGAGGCTCAGCTGGGGGAAAATATTTCGGTGTCGGATAAACAGAAGTATGAGTTATCAATATGAGTGAAAGACTTAAGCCTCTGCGTCTCTTTCCGGCAGGAAAGGGATATATATGGGGGGGAGAACGGCTAAAAAAAGAATATAATAAGCATCTTGATATATCGCCTTTGGCTGAATCATGGGAGTGTTCCGTACATCCTGACGGAATGAGTCTGATTGACGGCGGTGAATATGACGGACAGACGCTAAAGGAGGTTTTAGAGCGCAGTCCAGAGTATCTGGGGACCAAAAGCGATAATATGCCTATATTGATCAAGTTTATCGATGCGGCGAAGGATCTTTCCATTCAGGTTCACCCGGATGATAAGTATGCCAGAGAGCATGAAGGTGATAATGGAAAGACGGAATTCTGGTATGTCCTCGATGCTGAAGAGGGGGCTGAGCTGGTCTATGGTTTTGAGCATCCTATGAACAGAGAAAAGCTCATAGATGCTATAGACGACGGTAAGCTTGAAAAAATGCTGCATCATATTCCGGTGCATAAAGGAGATGTCTTTTTCGTATACCCTGGTACTGTGCATGCCATTGGTAAAGGCATAGTATTAGTGGAGGTACAGGAAAGTTCTAATGTGACATACAGGCTATATGATTACAACCGTGTGGACAAGAACGGCTGCAAACGACCGCTTCATATTGAAAGGGCGGCTGATGTGCTTGATATGAGTCCGGTAAGGCTGATACGCCAGCCTCAGAGGATGGTAAGATACTATTATGGATGCGCCAGAGAGCTTCTTTGCAGGTGTGAATATTTTGAGGTGGAGCGGATA